>JBBIUW010000330.1:0-3749 GCA_037440045.1 Sphingobacteriaceae bacterium | reverse complement strand
AATAGAGTTGTTACTTTCGCGTTTTTCGCTTGATTTTCTGTAATTGCACCACTTTCACGAGCAGGAAATGCCATATCAATTGACCGCTTTTGTGTTGTAACAGAATCTTTCTTTAATACTAAATAAGCATATTTTTGGTACTCCAAAGCCTTAATATTGTCACCATTTAAGCCATAAATAATACCAAGATTACTATAAACTGTACCTAAACCGGGATAATCTTTCCCAAATTCTTTTATATATAAAGATGCTGCCTTTTGATATACTTCAATTGCCTTATCGATATCTCCGAGATTTTTATATTGTATACCCATGTTGGTCAATGGAGGCCCTAAACGATAACTTTCAGTTCCATACAATTTTTTTCGGATTTGATATAATTGTTCAAAATTGGAAAGTGCTTTTTCAAAATCACCTATACGACCAGCAGCAATTCCTTTTAGCTGAAGCTTTACAGAAAGTAAGCTGTCAGAAATGAATGAATCTGACTTTTGACAATAGCCTTCAGAGTAAATCGAAATTTGGAGAACCAAAAGAAGAAAAAAAAATAAAAATTTAAATATTTGTAATATTCTGATTTTCAATCCAATCATTTCTCAGCAAAATTTATTTTCAAGTTGATGGGTTACCTTTTATCCTTTTAGGGAATAAACCTTCGAACAAGGATAATTAAGAACAAGTATTAATCATTAAAATCAAAAGTAATGAAAACTTTATTTGCTAACACCGAAACCCAAAATTTTGATTCTTTCTCTTTTGACGTATTAACTACAGAAGAACTTTCTTCAGTAAAAGGCGGAAAATCCGTTGACGTTTATGCTGATTTAAACTAATCTCCAGGGTAAAATTTATAGCTTTTAAGTAACCCAATTTCAATATCGCCAGTTTACCAATGTAGACAAGCATTCTAAAATGCTTTTTGGTTTGAAAATTTGAATTTGGAAAAAACAATGACTGCTTTTTTTAAGCTTTCAAAATAAATTAGTGGATTATGATACGCAGATCGGAATATTTTGAAGCAGCTGACAAATACATTAACAACGAATTGACCGAACCTTTGTTAAGTGAAATTGAATTGGAAATTAAATTCAATTCAGACTTGTCAGACGAAATTAATCTTCAGCTTGAAGTACAGCAAGCCATTCAGGAACAAGACATTATGAATCTTCGTGAAAACCTGAACAGAATTGCCCCTAAGCAAGTGGTTACCGAAAAAACCAACAAATTTTCTTTTTCCGACTCTTATCATTTTGGTTTATCCGAAGAAATATCACATTCTCAAAATTTCAGCGGTCTGGTCAATACTGAAGATATTTCTAATCTTACACATTCTATCCCGAAAATTCATCTTTATCAGCACAAAATGGCTGAAAAAGAAAATGTATACCAATTTTATAAAGAGCAACACGGTTCTGATTCCTCAATGGAAGAAGAATTGTACTCACCAATGGAAGATGCTCTTTTTGAAGATATTAAAAATGCACTTGAAGAAAGCGATGTATTGGACATTAGGGCGAACCTTAAACAAATTGCTGCCACATTGCCCGATCATTCCCGTTCAAATGAAGAAATAGACAACTATGTTTGTAATTTAATGACCAGCGAGCAAATGGCTGAATTTGAAGAAGAACTTGAATTCAACGCTTCTCTTGCCAATGACGTAAAATTATTTAAAGATATAGATCTTGCATCTGCTGAAAATGATATTATTGAGCTCCGTTCTTCTCTACAACAAATACTGAACTCTGAACTCAACCACACTTCAAGAATTGAAGAAATTGAAGGCTATATTTACAATGAGCTTCCTGAAACCGATCTCGCTTCATTTGAAACAGAACTCGCTGACAATAAAGAACTTTATGCTGAAATTGAATTAGTTAGAAATATTGATAAGGCTATTCAGGAAAATGATATAATGCAATTGAGAGATAAACTCAGAAATATTGCAAATGATAATATTAATGAAAAACAATCTGAAAGATCCATCACTTTTAATTTCAATCACAAAAGGATTGTTCTTTCAGTCGTAGCAGCTTCGCTAATTCTACTTTTTGGAATCTCTGGTTTACTTTCCAAGTATTCTTCCGAAAGAAATATCTATCAGAAGTTCTACGCTAAATATGAAACAACCGGCATTTCCCGGTCAGCAGAAAATATACAAGATCCGACCTTAGCAACCGCGCTACAATTGATTAATAATCAAAACTATGAATCTGCGCAAAGCTTGTTACAAGAACTTCTTTCGAAGGATCAAAATAACACAGTGGGCCACTTTTATTCGGGAGTAACCCTTCAGGAGTTAGGAAAATATAAGAATGCCATTGAACAATACGAAGCAGTAGTTATTAATAAAGATAATCTTTTTATTGAGCAGGCCGAATGGTACATTGGTTTGTGTTATCTGCAAACCAATGATAATAAAAAAGCGATTAAACAATTTAAGAAAATAGCAAATGACAACGGCTTTTATCAACCAAAGGCAGTAGCTATCCTTAATAAAATGAAACAAATAGAGTAAAATTAAAACATTGTTAGTTAGCAGTTTTCATTAAAATAGAAGTTTTCTGATTATTACTTGTTCATTAGTTATTAAATGTTCTTTTAAATAATAAAGTCGTTCATTACAGATACAGGTGATTGATTAATACTTGTCCTTTTTTGTCCTTGTTCAAACTTCAAAACAGTTCAGTATTTAGAGAACCTTTATCCTTAAAATTTAAAGTGTTCTTTCAAATTATAAAGTTGTTTATTGCAGACCAGGTAATCGATTAATACTCGTTCTTGTTTGTCCTTGTTCAGTTCAAACACTTGTATATCGAAAACCAAACAGGTTTTTGGATCCCTAAAAACTAAATATCATCTGCTTTACAAAGCTCGAGTAACATCGGGCTATAGTTGTTTATAGACAATCCAACTGATATTTTAATCGTTCCATAAACTTTATTTGAGCATTAATCTTTTCTGATTTTTCTTATATTTACAATCAGTTACTTAAAATCAATTGCCCTAATTATAAACATCAGAAAAATGTAACTTATGGAAAATGTAAATCAAAAAAGACTCTTTATTGCAAGTTGTCTTGCTTTGTTGGTAACTGCAATTACATTTGCAATCAGAGCTAAAATTACAAGTGTTTTTATTGACACTTATGGCTTGGAAAGTGAAAGTGTAGGACGTGCAATGGCACCTGCATTTTGGGGGTTCGCTGTAGCCATGTTTGCCGGTGGATATTTTATAGATATCATTAAAACCAAAACCGTTATCTGGATGGCGTTTGGAATGCATTTCATTGGTATTGTTTTATTGCTAATAGCAAAAGACTATACTTCATTGTTCATTGCAAATGTTTTCATGGGCTTGGGAAATGGCAGTGTTGAAGCCGCTTGTAACCCACTTGTGACGTCACTCTTTCCTAATAACAAAACTAAAATGTTAAATCGCTTTCATGTTTGGTTCCCCGGAGGAATTGTAATAGGAAGTTTAGCTGCTGCCCTTGTTATGGATAAGTTAAATTTACCTTGGCAAATTCTTGTCAGCTTGTTATTTATACCTCTTCTAATTTACGGTTTCTTATTTTTTGGACAGAAAATCCCGGAAACAGAACGAGTAGCAAGTGGCATTTCTTATAAAGAGATGATGCGCAATATTGGTGCGCCAATTACTATTACTTTGACGGTTATTTTTATGATTTTAGTAGCTAATAATGCTAGTATCTCAAATGCAGTTACCTCGAATTATTTAACTCCACT
>JBBIUW010000329.1:0-3755 GCA_037440045.1 Sphingobacteriaceae bacterium | reverse complement strand
CTAACAGTAAGTGGTTTGCGTATGCACGAACGTTTAGCAGAGTTTCCATTTTGGGATGAGTACGATGAATTAATTAAATCTGATATTGCAGATCAAAAAAATTTAGGAGGACCTTATGGCGGTGCTATTACTGCAGGTAAGTTTTTGGTGAAATATACTGATTATCCATATATGCATTTTGATATAGCTGGTCCTGCATTTGTAACAGGAAAAGATAGTTATAGAGGCAAAGGCGGTACTGGTTATGGAGTAAGATTGCTATTTGATTTCTTCTCGAACTTATAATTTGAAATACTTACTACATATCTTTTTGTTTTGTTCGGTTTTGAGTTTTGCTCAAAGCCCTAAAAGCGAATCGCTTATTGTAGTTCATTATGATGAAGCGAATAAAGCAAATCTTGGCCAATTAATTTATCGATATAATTTTGAAGACAATGCTTATACAGGTCGAGAGTTAGTGTTGACTATTTCTGGTAAGAAAAACGGAAAAGATTATGTGAGATGTGATGTTGGAGAAAACACAATTTATAAAGAGCGCTATTTAATCTCAGGTATCGGAAACGTCATTGATTTAAAAGAAAAAAAAGTCTTGCATGATGGTACAGCAAAATTAGTGCGCTGTACTAATGATAGTATTATTTTTTGGACCAATGATATTTTTAAAGGTAAATACTACTCTTATTTTGATTTAAAAACGAATACTTATTCCGAAATCAAATCATTAAGTTTTAAAGCAATTCCTGGACAAAGCGTAGAGTTTGACAGAAGAACATCACCGTATAAGTTAGAATATTTTCCAGTTGGAAAACCAAAAGTTGTTTTGATGGAAGATGCTGGCCATGGAGGAGTTTCAGCAACATCTAAAAAGGCAGATATTCCTATCTATTGGGTTGATGATAATACTTTTTTGTTTCCCTATATAAAAATCACAGATTTAGAAGGAACAATTATTAAATATAATTTAGTAACCTCTACTTCTAAAGTGTTAGGAACATTCAACTCAATCACTAACGTTCCAGCTACATATAGTTTAGTAAAAGGGCGTAATTCGTTTGTGGAATTTTATTTTAAAGAAAAATTATATATTCTTAATCCTGCTAAGGAAACAATGTTACTTTCTGTTTATAAGGAAATAGATGCAAATTATTCTGTTGAAGTTGAAGCAAAAGCAAAAGGAAGATCCATTTATTTTAAAGGAAAAGAAATAGGGAAGCATCATTTTGGGTTAAATACCTTTAAAGTTGGAGAGTATTATGCAGCTTTTTTAAAAGAAATTGTAATGGGAGATGAATCATATCAACAGGGATTATCTGTGTATGCACCTTCTCTCGAAAAATGGCAAAATATTGCAACTATTGATATTGCATCAGTTGTTGGTTGGATAAAATAAAATAGTATGATAGAAAATAAAATAGTAGTCGGAATATCTCAAGGAGATTTAAATGGTATAG
The DNA here is from genome assembly GCA_037440045.1 of Sphingobacteriaceae bacterium. GTDB lineage: Bacteria > Bacteroidota > Bacteroidia > B-17B0 > Aurantibacillaceae > UBA4416. The sequence continues at coordinate 2,304 of JBBIUW010000329.1, read as the reverse complement.
GATTAGAAATTATTTTAAAAACACTTTCTGATCCTGCTTTATCTGAATTATGCGTTCCTGTTTTATTCAGTTCTCAGAAAACGGTTTCTTACTTTAGAAAAATGTTGAATCTTGAGGAGTTTAATTTTCATCCAATTAGAGAGTTTAATCAGGTAAATGCAAAAAAACCAAATGTGTTTATTTGTTACGAAGAAGAAGTTACAATTGAGCTTGGAAAAGCAACGCCATTAAGTGGTAAGTATTCAAAAATTTCACTAGAAATGGCAACTCAAGCTTTATTAGATAAAAAAATAGACGTATTAGTTACAGCACCTATTAATAAATATGCTATGAATGAGGCAGAATTTAACTACCCTGGCCATACAGAGTATTTAGGAGAAAAGTTAGGAGGTAAGCCTTTAATGCTTTTGTGTTCTCACGATTTACGAGTGGCTGTTGTTACAGGGCATGTACCTATGAAAAATATTGTTCAACAGATTACGGCTGATAATGTATTAAACAAAATACATCAATTACATGCCTCTTTGGTAAAAGACTTCGGAATTCGTAAACCAAAAATAGCAGTATTAGGATTAAATCCTCATGCAGGAGAAAATGGAGCTATTGGTGATGAAGAAAAAGCAGCCATTATTCCAGCTATCGAAAAAGCAAAAGATACCATGCTGGTGTATGGTCCATATTCTGCAGATGGTTTTTTTGGGAACAATACACAATCACAGTTTGATGGCGTATTAGCCATGTACCACGACCAAGGATTAATTCCTTTTAAAACATTAGCATTTGGGCACGGTGTAAATTTTACGGCAGGTTTAAACTTTGTTCGTACATCTCCAGATCATGGCACAGCGTACGAAATTGCAGGTAAACAAATTGCAGATGAATCTTCTTTCAGAGATGCAATTTATCTGGCATTAGATGTTTACAGAAAAAGAGAATTGTTAGAAGAAATTTCTGCTAACCCCTTAGCATTTGCACCTATTAAAAAGGAGAGAGGGTAATTTTTATAAAATCTTTATACCATTTAGGCGTATTTTGAAGCTATTCTAACAATTGTTGATGTACATTTGTGTTATTCAACAAGATAGACATTGTCTAATTTTTTATTATATAAGTTTAGTAAGAAACAACAATACATATTAAGTATTTCTCTAATATGTGTTGTTTCAGCGATTTCTTTTGTATTATCAGATTTTATAGGGTATAAAGTTGTTGCCTTTTTTTTATTAGTTATGGTGTCTCTTATTGCAATGTTTTTTGATATTGTACCAGTATTATTAGCAGCCTTTTTAAGCGCTATGGTTTGGGATTATTTTTTTATTCCTCCTCGTTTTACTTTGGCAATTCAAGGGACAGATAATGTGATTTTATTTTCAATGTATTTTGTTATTGCTTTTGTAAATGGTGCATTAACATATAAAATTAGAGAAGCGGAAAAAGATATCAATAAAAAAATTGAAAAAGAAAATACATTAAAGTTATATAATACATTATTAAATTCTTTATCACACGAATTAAGAACTCCTATTTCTACTATCATTGGTGCAACTGATACCTTGCAAGAAGAAAAAGATAAACTTTCGGAAAACAATAGAACTGAATTAATTTCTGAAATCTCAAAAGCTTCTCTTCGCTTAAACAGACAAGTGGGTAATTTATTAAATATGTCTCGATTAGAGTCTGGATTCCTTCAACCTAAAACAGATTGGTGTGATATGAATGAGTTGATTTATGATGTTGTTAATCAACTAAAAGAGGTTGCGCAAGACAAACCTATTGAAATTAAAATCAAAGAAAATATTCCTTTAGTAAAATTAGATTATGGCTTGCTTGAACAAGTATTATTAAATCTTGTTCATAATGCAGCAATATATATTCCTAAACATGCTGTTATTACGGTTAACGCTGCTATTAGTGTAGAAAATAAATTGATATTGATTGTAGAAGATACTGGAAATGGTTTTCCTGAAAATGAAATGGAACAAGTGTTCGATAAATTTTACAGACTTAAAAACTCAAATACTGGAGGCACAGGATTAGGACTATCAATTGTAAAAGGTTTTGTAGAAGCTATGAAAGGAACAATTAAGTTAGAAAATGGAAAAGAAATTGGTTCAAAATTTACTATTGAAATACCTACAGAAATAGCATATTTAAACGATATTAAACATGAGTAATGCCATTGAAATATTAATTATTGATGACGAACCTCAAATCAGGAAGTTGTTGAATATTACTTTACAAAGTAACGACTATAAAGTAAAAGAAAGTATAAATGCTAGAGAGGGATTAGCAATGGCAGCTAAT
>JBBIUW010000328.1:0-3756 GCA_037440045.1 Sphingobacteriaceae bacterium | reverse complement strand
TTGGTTTATATTCGAGCAGGAGGGTCATCTTTCCCAACTCAAGCTTCATTTGGAATTGGAGTGAATTATAATGGTTTAAAAATAGATATGAGTTCTTCTTATCATTCTATTTTAGGTTTATCACCACAAATTGGCTTAAGCTATGCGTTTGGGAAAGACAAATCGAAATCAAATAATAAACCTACTGAGGAAGTAGAAAAATTATAATTCTCATTAAACCTCGTTATCAAATATTTACCTTAGTATTATTATGCTTTTGCACATCAGTTGCGACTGCTCAGAACGATAGCTCTAATACTAAAGAAAACGAACAAGTTGATGAACAAATTAATCAAAACATCGAATTAATTTCAGAACAAATGCAATCTGAAGATGGAGATTTGTCAAACTTAACCGAAGCATGGACATATTATAAATCTCATCCTCTTAATTTAAATAAAGTTAAAAAAGATGAATTAGCTGAGCTACTATTACTATCTGATATTCAAATAAATAACCTTTTAAAACATCGCGAAAAAAATGGTTATTTAATTAGTATTTACGAATTGCAAAGTATTGATGGTTTTGATTTAGCAACCATAAAAAAAATTATACCTTTTGTTTATGTGAGTAATAATTTTAACTCGGCCTTTTTTAGCACTAAGGAAATGTTTAAAGATGGAAGACACGAATTTGTGACTCGTTTTCAGCGTATTTTAGAACCTCAAGCCGGGTTTAATGTTTCAGATAGTGTAAGAAATCGTAAACCTAATTCCTACTACCTAGGTGATCCAAACCGAATTTTTGCCCGTTACTCATTTCAATACAATAATAATGTTTCGTTTGTTCTAGCAGGCGAAAAAGATGCAGGAGAACAATTTGGAATTGGAGGAAATACCATTGACAGTATTCCCTTAAATGATGGCACCAATCAAAAACGAGCTGAATACAAACAAACTAAAGGTTTCGATTTTTACTCAGGTCATATTGCTATTAGGAATATTAAATTTATAAAAACGTTGGTGGTTGGAGATTACCAAGCAACATTTGGTCAAGGCTTAACCCTGTGGCAAGGTTTTGCTTTTGGCAAATCTGCATCGCCCATGAACGTAAAACGTTATGGTTATGGTATTAAACCATACCGTAGCTTTGATGAAAATCGTTTTTTTAGAGGAGTGGCTGGAACATTTAGAGTAAAAAACTTTGAACTTACCGGATTAGCATCTTATAAAAAGCTGGATGCCAATGCTATAGCTGCAGACACTTTAAGTAATGGGGAAATAGATGTGGTAGGTGTTAGTAGTTTAGAAACAGGAGGGCTTCACAATACAAATTCATTAATGCAAGATAAGGGAATTATTAATCAAACTGTATTTGGAGGTAATGCTGCATATAATAAACGTAATTTACATATTGGAGCTACGGCCTACAATATGCAATTGAGTGCTGAATTAATAAAAAGTCCTAGTCTTTATAATCAGTTTGATTTTCAAGGAAAAAATAATTTTGTAGGTGGCCTTGATTATAACTACGTCTTTAAAAATGCTAATTTATTTGGTGAATTCTCTATGAGTGCAAACGGAGGAAAGGCATTTTGTCAAGGATTAATTGTTGCACTTGATCCAAAATTAACATTTATTGCGCACTACCGTAATTTCGAGAAAAATTTCCAAAACCTATATGGTAATGCTATTTCAGAAAACACATTACCTCAAAACGAAAAAAGTTTATACATAGGTATGGAAGCAAAACTACTCAAATACCTTACTCTTTCTGTCTTTTTAGATCAATATAAATTCGATTGGTTAAAATCGTCAACCAGTGCTCCATCATCTGGCAGAGACATTTTTGCTCAACTAAACTACACACCTACTAAAAAAATTGATATGTATTTTAGATTTAGACATCGAACTAAATTTGAGAATAGTACTGAAGATAATTTATATGATTATTTGGTTCCCTATATTCAATACAATTATAGATATAATTTATCAGCACAAATTAACCCAGATATAAAATTTAAGTCTCGTATTGAATATACTCATGTCGACAAATCTGCTGCTCCTGATGAAAACGGTGTAGCGTTTGTGCAAGATATTATTTATAAAAAAATGAAATTCCCTTTCTCATTTACTTTACGATATGCTGTATTTGATACCAAAAGCTACGATAGCAGAGTGTATGCTTACGAAAATGATGTGCTTTACTCCTACTCTGTACCAGCACTTTATTATAAAGGACAAAGAGCTTATTTTATTGTAAACTGGGATATTACCCGTAACTTCGAAATATGGGTTCGTTTAGCAAGTACAATATATGATAATCAAACAGCTCAATCGGTTGGTAGTTTAAATCAAATCGATTCTAATTATAAAACTGAATTAAAATTGCAAGCTCGTCTTAAATTTTAACAAAATCCTATAAGAAATTAGTGATTTTAATCAATTTCTGAAACCTTAAGGAGGCAATTAAAGTAAAACAACTTGATTCTGTAGTCTTTTTGGAATAATTATTGTTTAAAACGCTACAGTTCACATTAACTTTTAAGTCTATGAGTACAACATTACAAAAAATTTTAGCTTTAAGTTTAACATTGTTTATTTCATTGCAAATAAACGCTCAAATTAAAACTTTAGAAATTAAGGCATCTGCACTAGTAGAAGATAAAAATACCGACAATTATTCTGTAGTAGTATATTCTGATGGTGTTTTAAAAGATTCCATCTTCATGAAAAAGTCAAAATCCATTGATCTTTCTTTAGAAAGTGGAAAACTATATTCTATAGTTTTTAAAAAAACTAATTATGCAGATAAAATTGTGATAGTTGATACTAAAATCCCTAGTGGTTTACGAGAACTAACAGAGGATCCTTTTGAATTACAAATAGAATTATCTAAAAGTACTACCGTAAAACAAGATTTATCTGATTATCCAGTAGCTGTTTTAACAGTAAATAAAAAAGAGAAATCACTCATGGCAAGTGAAACCTACCATAAATTTACTCACGAATAACATCACTTTCATTTTCTAACATTCAGATTTAGTTAATATTTAGCATAATTTAGTAGTTAAACTAAACAAATGATACCTACATTTGTAAGATATTAAATAACTATTTTAACTAAAAAAGATATGTATCCAGAAGCATTAGTAACTCCAATGAAAGCAGAATTAACTGCCGTTGGATTTGAAGATTTAAGAACACCTGATAGCGTTGAAAACGCTTTAAAAACAGAAGGAACAGTATTAATGGTAGTAAACTCAGTTTGCGGTTGTGCAGCAGGCGCTTGTCGTCCAGGAGTAAAACTAAGTTTAGAGAATGGTAAAAAACCATCTAAATTAACTACAGTTTTTGCAGGATTTGACGGAGATGCCGTTGCTCAAGCTCGTCAGCATTTTGCGCCATATCCACCTTCATCACCAGCAATTGCATTATTTAAAAATGGTGAGTTAGTTCATTTTATTGAACGTCACAATATTGAAGGACGAAATGCCGCAATGATTGCAGAACATTTAAAAATGGTGTATGATGAGTTTTGCTAATTGCAAACAATTCACTTTTAAAAAGTCCTGAAAAAACAAAAGCCTCCTAGTGAGGCTTTTTTTAATTTTATAGTATGACTATTTCATCTAACATATCTCTTAAACCCTACAATACATTTGGAATTGAAGCTTCGGCTAAATTGTTTACTATTGTTCAATCTATTGAGCACATCAAAGAACTATTACTTACAAACGATTATAAAACAAATCAACGATTGATTTTAGGAGGCGGA
>JBBIUW010000327.1:0-3807 GCA_037440045.1 Sphingobacteriaceae bacterium | reverse complement strand
CTAAAAAATGAAAATGATTTTTCATTAAACACCAAGCATATGTATCTGCAATTGGATCTATGTGGTTTCCGTATAGTTTCATAAAATAATCGTAATTGTCCGACTCAAAAAACAATTCAGTACTATTAATTCCTCGGTTATAAACATGATATACTTTTCCTTCTTGTAAAATCTCTGCGTTTTGCATTTTCTTCGTTCGTTTGCTACACCTGTCAGGTTTTAAAAACCTGACAGGTGTAATTCAACACAAAGTAAACTAATTTAAAAACACCACTTTGCTATAAACTGTAGCATTTTTGGGGAAGTGCATCATAGCGCCAAGCAGACCTGACAGGTTTCTAAAACCTGTCAGGTCTTGCGCACTGGTACAATTTGCCAAAACAAAAAATCCCAATGATTAAATTCATAGGGATTTTAGATTAATAATCAAAAAAGAATAAAAATTGTTATCGCCCTTTTATTGCTTTTCTCAATTCACTTTCGATAAAATCTTTTGTCGTTTTCTGTATTAATAGTTCTGCTTTTCTTTTTACAGAATCACAACAACATTTAAAACTAATTTTATCTCCATTTATTTCAACCGTAGTTACTTGATTATGCTCAATGCATCTAAGTCCAACTAATTTATTTTTCATTAAACTATTTAATTTATTCATTACTTCACTTTAATAACCTCCCCCTGAAATTCAGAGAGAGGTTTGGTTTATACTAATTTAATTTCAGATAATAATTCTTCTTAATTACTAGACTAATCAAGCTATTCAGACCTGAGCCATTTATAGCTAATTGTTTCATTCTATCTACATAAAATCTGTCTGGTTTAGCATTATTATATAAATACAATCCACCATTATTAAATTGAATCATTATACTATCTTCTGCAATTTCGTATGCAGTAACGCCAGAGTTACCTCCTAGGTTTTTATACTTTTCCATATTTTAATTTTAATTATTACTAATTGCCTCTTTCAAGACATAGGGGTATATCTTCCTATCAAAAACAAATTAATTTGCTTTCAAAAGGACGTAGTACGCCGTAATTCACAGTTTTGTGAATACTCTATGATTGTGTTGAAATCTTTCCCAGAAACTTGGCTCGAGATGTTGTATGAAACAAATAAAATTTATTTATTTGTAAAGTAATAAATTAGGATGCAATCCTTTTGTTACTCTAACTAAAAAACCGCCACAGTTTTTTATAAATGAGCCAGGAGTTAATCTTCTGGTTTTTTTATTGCTTTATTTATCGTTTTTAAAGGTTAATAATTTTCTTTTTTTGATACACTCTTTCAAAAAAAAGCCTCTCAAGTATTTAGAGAGGCCTTTCTTCAGGGTTAAACTTAATTTTTATGATCCACACGCTTCACAAGCATCTGGATTATCTAATGAGCAAGATAACTGTGCTTGTTGCTCTTCGTAGCTTAATACGTGAGCTTGTCCACGCTCTACTAATAATTGGTCTTCGTTTCCTAAAACCGGTACTGCTAAAGCTGCTTGGTCTACAGTAAACTTAATAGCGTCTGCTGCTGCTTTTGTACGTAAGTAGTACATACCTGTTTTTAATCCTTTTTTCCAAGCGTAGAAATGTGCTGAAGATAATTTAGCAAAGTTTGCATCTTGGATAAACAAGTTTAATGATTGAGATTGACAAATGAACGCTCCACGGTCAGCCGCCATATCAATAATAGCACGTTGTTTAATTTCCCAAACTGTTTTGTAAATATCTTTAATGTTTTGAGGAATCTCAGGAATGTTTTGTACTGAACCATTTGCTGCAATGATTTTGTTTTTCAATGCATCATTCCACATACCTAATTTTACTAAATCGCGTAATAAGTGTTTGTTAACTACTGCAAACTCACCTGATAATACACGACGGCTATAGATGTTTGATGTATATGGTTCAAAACACTCGTTGTTACCTAAAATTTGAGATGTAGAAGCTGTTGGCATTGGCGCTAATAACAATGAGTTACGCACACCATGTTTTTTTACTTCTTCTTTTAATACGTCCCATTCCCAACGTGGGCTTGGAGTTACACCCCACATATCAAATTGCATAATGCCTTTTGATAATGGAGAACCTGGATAAGATTCATAGTGTCCTTCTTTGATAGCTAAATCTTTTGAAGCTGTCATTGAAGCGTAATAAATTGTTTCGAAAATTTCTGCATTTAATTTTTTTGCTTCTTCACTTTCAAAAGGGAAACGCATTAAAATAAATGTATCTGCTAAACCTTGAACTCCTAATCCAATTGGGCGGTGACGCATGTTTGAATTTCGAGCCTCAGGAATTGGGTAGTAGTTACGGTCAATTACTTTATTTAAGTTTTTAGTGATAGTATAAGTTACATCAAATAATTTTTGGTGATCAAATGTACCTTCTTTCTCATCCACAAAACGAGGTAATGCAATAGATGCTAAGTTACAAACTGCAACCTCATCAGGGCTAGTGTACTCAACAATCTCCGTACATAAGTTACTAGATTGAATCGTTCCTAAGTGAGATTGATTTGATTTTAAGTTACAAGCATCTTTGTATAACATGTAAGGATTTCCTGTTTCGATTTGAGAATCGATGATAGCAGCCCATAATTCACGAGCTGGAATTTGTTTACGGAATTTTCCTTCTTCTTCGTATTTAGTATATAATGCTTCAAACTCAGCACCATGAGTTGTGTATAAACCAGGACACTCGTTAGGACACATTAAACTCCAAGTTCCTTCAGCTTCAACACGTTTCATGAATAAATCAGGAATCCATAACGCTGTAAATAAATCACGCGCACGCATTTCTTCTTTACCATGGTTTTTACGAATATCTAAAAACTCATAAATATCAGCATGCCAAGGCTCTAAGTAAATAGCAATAGAACCTTTACGTTTTCCACCACCTTGATCAACGTAACGAGCAGTTTCGTTGAATACTTTTAACATTGGTAAAATACCATTAGATGTACCGTTAGTTCCTTTAATATAAGAACCAGTAGCACGTACTTTATGAATAGCTAAACCAATACCACCAGCTGATTGAGAGATACGAGCACATTGTTTTAATGTATCGTAAATTCCATCAATACTATCTTCTTTAGCTTGTAATAAGAAACAAGAACTCATTTGTGGTTTTGGCGTACCAGCATTAAATAAAGTAGGAGTTGCATGTGTAAACCAACGCTCACTCATTAAGTTGTAAGTTTCAATAGCAGCTGCAATATCTTCTTTGTGTATACCAATTGATACACGCATTAACATGTGTTGAGGGCGCTCAGTAACTTTACCATGAGTTCTTAATAAATAAGAACGCTCTAAAGTTTTAAAACCAAAATAATCGTAACCAAAATCTCTATCATAAATAATAGATGAATCCAATAATTGCGCATTTTTCATCACAATTTCATAAACGTCATCGGCAATTAATGAAGCTTTTTGATTTGTTTTTGGATCAACATAATTATATAACATCTCAATTGTTTTTGAGAAAGATTTAATTGTGTTTTTGTGTAAGTTACTTACAGCAATACGAGATGCTAATAAAGCATAATCAGGATGCTTAGTGGTTAACGACGCAGCTGTTTCTGCAGCTAAGTTATCTAAATCAACTGTGTGCACGCCATCATACACACCATCAATAACTTTTTTTGCTACTTGAATTGGATCTACGTGATTTGCATCTAAGCCGTAGCTAAGCTTTTGAACGCGTGCTGTGATTTTGTCAAACTTCACAGACTCTTGAGTGCCATCTCTTTTAATTACAAACATTGCCTTTGGTTTTTAATTGGTTTTACTTTAGTTTTTGAGTATTGTTTT
>JBBIUW010000326.1:0-3825 GCA_037440045.1 Sphingobacteriaceae bacterium | reverse complement strand
GTTCAGTATGTGCTACAATTTTTGCTCTTAACTCACTGATATATTTATCAACTTCTTGAATTAACTTTTGTGCTTCTAATGCTTTTTCATAATAAGGTTTAGCCGCAGCATTACCACCTATAGATGCTTCGAAAGCTTTAGTTACACGTGTATTATTGTCTGTTAAATTTTGTTTTGATTTAACTAAACTTTCATTTACAGATAAATATCCCTGTAAAATTTGTTTAGATACGTTCATCGCCAAAAGAGCTGTTAGTACGAGGTACATCATACCAATCATCTTCTGTCTTGGGGTTTCTTTTCCGCCACCTGCCATATTCTTGAGTTTTTTTAGATTAAAATTTAATGATTTACAGTAAGAATTTGAGAGATTTCTCTCTCAAATTCTTACTAATACTAGTGAATTATATACTATTTATTAAAGTTCATAGCACCTAACATGTTACCATAGATAGTATTAAGTGCAGTTAAGTTAGTAGATAATTGAGCCATTTCAGCACGATATTTTTTAGTATCGTCAACTGAATCATGTAAATTTTTCATTAAATCAGCTAATCCATCATAGAACTTCTCAGTAGCCTCTAAGTGAGTACGAGAACCTTGTAATTGTAATTCGTAAGTTGCATTTAAAGCAGATAAGTTTTTAGCAACACTATTTAAAGAGTTACCAATTGAAGAACCTGACTCATTAGAATCTGCTAAACTAGCAATTGAATCAGCAGCTTTACTATATGTATCAGCTAAATGAGATACATTTTTAGATGCACTCTTAACACTGTCAACATATTCATTTGTAGCAACTGTTGCGTTGCTGATATCACCGATTTTACTTGCGCTATCGCTTAAAGAACGCATTCCTGTTCCTAAGCTTTCAATTAATTCAGGTCCAATTTTAGCTTCAGCTAACATTGCATCTAATTGAGAAGAAACTGGTAAACCAGATTCAACTTTATGAGAATCTTCTTCATGACCTCCCATACCACCTAACTCAGGGTATGCTAAAGTCCAATCATACTCCTCATGTGGAATATCCAAGGCGAAAAGACAGAATAAAATAGCCTCAGTACCTAGACCACCAATTAAGGCTGCAGATGCACCTGGCCAGTGCATAATTTTAAATAATGCTCCAACGATTACGATAGCTGCACCAAAACATGATGCTAAGTGTAAATACTTTTTAAAACCGGTTACTTTAGGAAGTTTGCTCATAGCTCTTTAATTTTTGTTTAGTTAGTGATTGTTTTGTTTTTTGGTTATTTATGTTGTGTTTGTGTTTTACTGTTTAATATCTACTAAATTTCATCTCCTTTTGAACGACCTAAATAAGTCATTACATTACGGAAACCAATATATGATTTAGCAGTATCTTGATATTCATAAGTTCTAGAACTTACTTGTAAGTAGTAACCTACATCTTTCCATGAACCTCCACGAATTACTTTACGTTTTAACACGTTAGCATCTTTATCTTGAGCTTCATAAACGTAATCAGGGTTTAAGTCATGTGCGAAATCATAAGCTGATTCGTCAAATGCATTACTTGTCCATTCAGCAACGTTACCCGCCATACAATATAAACCATAATCATTAGGGTTATAAGAGTAAATATATACTGAGTGGAATCCACCATCATCAATATAAGAACCTCTCATTGGTTTAAAGTTTCCTAAGAAACAACCTCTTGCGTTACGAATATAAGGACCACCCCAAGGATATGGAGATAAATCATTACCACCACGTGCTGCATATTCCCACTCAGATTCTGTTGGTAAACGGAAATCATTTACGATTGTCATACCATTACCAATTAAGAAGTTATTTAATAAGTTTGAACGCCAAATACTAAATGCACGTGCTTGTTTCCAAGTAATACCAACTACAGGATAATCATCATAAGCTGGATGCCAGAAATACATGTTAGTCATTGGTTCGTTAAATGAATATGTGAAATCATGAACCCAAGCTAATGTATCAGGATAAACGTTAATTACATCTTTCAAGATAAATACAGAACGGTCAACTCCTTTACGCTCACGAGGAACATAATTTCCTTGTCCAACAGATACTTGATCATCTACATTATATGTACCTAATGTTTTTGGATCTTTTCCTGGGTCTCCAACTGGTGTTGATGGCTGTCCTGGAGTTCCATTTTGTCCATCATTTAAATGAACACCATTAATGTATTCTGCTTTTTTGTATTCATGAGATGCATCTTGAATATCTAAAGACTTTTGAGGAATGAAACGGTTATTTTTAGAAGCCGCTAAACGAATATCAATTCTATAGTACTCATAATTTAATTTACGAGAATCGATTTCTTTTCTATTATAAAAACGTTCTCCTTCTGGTAAATACAATGGTTGTAAATCTAAACGATAATCTTCATCATCACTATCCCATTTGATTTTTTCATCCCAGTTAATATAAGGATCTTGTAAGTTATTATCTCCTTTATAAATTGGCCACATTGCTAGGAACTCCTCTTGAGGAATTTGGAATGCTTCTGCATCAGGACCAGAACCAAATGCTAATAACTTACGAGCAATTGAATCACGAACCCAGTGAACAAACTGACGGTACTCATTATTAGAAATCTCTGAGTCATCAATGTAAAATGCTTGAACTGAAACCATTTTAGATTTAGCTGTATGCGCCATAGTGATTTCTTCATCGCTAGGTCCCATATGGTAACTTCCCATAGGAATGTACAATGTTCCAAACGGATCTGGTTGAAACCATTGTTCTCGTCCTGCAACTCCGACTAACTCACCTTCTTTTTTGTTACATCCTGTAACAACGGCAATAAACGAAGCTAATACAATCAGTTTTTTCATAGTGCTTTTGTTTAGTTTTTAAGCTTGTGAAATTTTGTAATGGATTTCAGTTTGCTTTCTTGTTGTTTATAATCCCAATCTTTGTTTTTAGTGACACTTCTCTTTATTAACAAGTTATGAACAGGTAAAAATAAAGGTTGTAAGGGACTTAAACGGTCTTTTTTTTAAAAGGTTACAAATTAATCTAAAAATCTTGCATTTTGATATGAAGATACTTTTTTAGGTTTCTTCACATTAAAACAATATCCTGCGCTAATCTCATGTGTACCAGAGCTATAACCTTTAATTTTAGATGTAGTTAAATCGTAAGAATAACCTACTCTTAAGCTCTTATCTCTTAAGAATCTGTAACCAATCATCGGTGCAATAGCATCTTGCATACGGTAAGTTACACCTACTGATAATGTTTTGTTCCAAATATACGTTAAGTTTACATCTAACTGAGTAGATGCGGCATCAGATTTAATTTTAATATTAGGTTGTAAAGCATGCTCTTGTGTTAAATCGAAAGTATAACCACCAACAATATAATAGTGACGAGCTAAAGAATATTTTATACTATCTTTTGCTTTAATATCTTGAGCTGCTAAGTGAGTTGAAGAAAGACCCACATACATTTTATTAGCGATTGTATAATATGCACCAAAACCAAAATCGTAAGTTAATTTATTTAAACCCGAATTAGCAGATGATTGACCTGTAGCTTGCCAACTAGGAATAGAATTATCTTGAGTTTGAGGTCCGTCAGGAGTAATCCATGTACCGTTAAAAGATTGTTGTAAGATACCACCATCGATACCAATACCTAATTTACCAGGTCCAATATTACGATTCCAAGCCACCGCTAAACGTGCAAACAATGTTTTAGAAAAACCAATTTGATCGCTCATTACATTTAAACCAACAGCTAATGGTAATTGACCAATAGGCATATCAAAACTTAATAAACCCGTTTTTGGCGCACCAGGGAAATTAACCCATTGTTGAC
>JBBIUW010000325.1:0-3859 GCA_037440045.1 Sphingobacteriaceae bacterium | reverse complement strand
AATGACTTTTCTGTCACCAAAACTTTTAGATATGTTTTTAATTTCAATCATGTTAAGAATAATTGCGTTAACAAGAAATTAAAAATTAATATTAAAATACTGCTATAAACTACTGCCGCAGTACTGCTTTTACCAACTTCTAAAGCACCTCCATGTGTATAATAACCAAAGTATGAAGAAATTGAAGTGATTAAAAACGCAAACGTAATAACTTTGGTGAAAGAGTAATATAATTTCCAAGGTTCAAAAAATGCCTGAATCCCAAAAATATATTCGTAAGAAGAGCAAGCACCAGTTGCTATTCCCATTACATACCCTCCAAAAATACCCAAAAACATACTGATAGCAATTAAAAAAGGCATAATGATAACACCTGCTGCAATTTTAGGAAGAATCAAATATCCTGCAGAATTAATCCCCATAATCTCTAAAGCATCAATTTGTTCTGTAATTCGCATTGATCCTATCTCAGAGGCAATATTAGACCCAATTTTACCTGCTAAAATCAAACATACAATGGTTGGCGAAAATTCTAATAACATGGATTCACGCGCGGTATAACCAACTGCATACAATGGCACCAATGGGCTTGTGAAACCAAATGCTGACTGAATGGTAATTACACCTCCCATAAAAAATGAGATAATGGCAATAATAGGTAATGAACTAATACCTATGTTATCAATCTCATGTATTATTTGTTTCACATAAACCGATAGTTTTTCAGGCTTACTAAACACACGTTTAATAAGAATAAAATATCTACCTAAGTGAAAAAACAAGTTCATAATTTGGAAGGCTAATATACGATTAAGGCTTGTAAATAAAAAACGCCATCTAAAAGACGGCGTTTCAATTTGATATGAAAATATTATAATCCTGTACCGAAATGATTTAAACTTTCCTTTTTAGTAGGATTAATTGTCATTACTGGCAAATTACTGATATCTACCACTTTTTGAGCTTCAGTTCCACTAAAAAACTCTTTTATACTCAAATTTGGTTTATTCATAATAACAATTAAGTCAGACTCAATTTTGTTAGCGTATTCTACAATTGTTTCAGCAACGCTATCGCTTGCTAAAGATTTATTGGAACAAGAAATACCTTTACCTTTGATGTATTGTTTTACCTGATGCGAATATGCTAATAATTGATTTTCGTAAGCTGCATCCGATAAACTAAACACACCTAAAATACGGATAGAAGCTCCAAAATAGTGCGCAAATTGAACCGCCACATCTACTTTTTCACGAGATTCTCTAGATAAATCTAATGGTAAAAGGATGTTTTCACAACCATCTTTATGTTCTTTTCCTCTAATTGAAATAACAGGACAAGCACATTCTCTAATCATCTTAGATGCACTGGCTCCTACAATATTTTTAGAGCTCATATGGCTTTCTAATCCAACAATTACAAGTGTAGCGTTAATTTCATCAGCTACTCTAGGCACTTCCACATAAATATTACCTTTAACGTTCATAAACTCAGTAGGTACGCCACTTTCTGTTTCTGTTTGTTTTGTTAAAACCTTTAATTCGTCATATTTTTCCTCTCCAACCTTTTCATACGTATGAAGTAATACGATTTTTGAATGCGTATATTTAGCTAGGTTATAAGCCTGTTTGATAGCTAAAAGCGATTGTTCAGTAAAATCAATTGGAATTAATAAGGTACCTCTTTCTTGAAGTTTCATATATGTTTGGTTTAGAGTTTAAGTGTTTTAAATGCTAATTCAACTCACAAAAATAGTCAAATTAATGATATTTAGACATTTATAAAATTTATTTTTAAAATCTAAGTGTTAATTAAATAATTTTACCGATATTTGCCGCCTAAATTATTAAAAAACAAGAAAATGGCAGTAAAGATTAGACTACAAAGACACGGTAAGAAAGACGCAGCGTTCTTTCACGTAGTAGCAGCGGATGGTCGTGCACCAAGAGATGGAGCTTTTATTGAAAAATTAGGAGTTTATAACCCTAATACGAACCCAGCAACAATTGATTTAAATTTCGAATCTACCTTAAAATGGTTACAAAACGGTGCTGTTCCTACAGACACTTGTAAAGCTATTTTATCTTACAAAGGTATTTTAATGAAAAAACACTTATTAGATGGTGTTAAAAAAGGTGCTTTAACTGAAGCGCAAGTTGAAGAGCGTTTTGCTAAATGGTTAGACCAAAAAGCTAGCAAAATTAACTCTAAAAAAGATGGTTTATCAGCAGCTGAGAAAAAAGCAGTAGCAGATAAATTTAAAGCAGAAACCGCAGCTAAAGAAGCTAAAGCAGCTAAAATTGCAGCTAAAACAGCAGTATCAGAAGAAACTGCAGCTCCTGAAGCTGATGCTCCTGCAGCAGAAGCAGAAAACACAGAAGCTTAATTTTAAATTAAATACAATAAAAAAACCGATACAAAATGTATCGGTTTTTTTATTGTATAATTTTTTTATGACGTGAAAAACTAGAAAATTTTTTTGTTGTTTTAATAGCTATTAGAAAATAAAAACAAAAAACATTATTTACATCTATTTCCCAATAGAGTTTAATCCTTCAATAGCAGGTTCATAATTTGGTGTTAATTGCAAACACATTTTATAATCTGCCGTTGCATTGTTATCATCTTTTAACTCCTGATAGCAAACACCTCTGGCAAAATAAGCTTCTGTATATTTAGGATTTACGGAAATAGCCTTTGTAAAATAATCCAATGCTTTTTTGGGATTTTTATTAATACCAAATTCTATAGCACCTAAATTATACAAAGAAAAATAATGAGATGGATTTGTTTTTAAAATGCGTTCATAAATAGTAACTGCATCTTTTATTTGATTAATGTCTTGAAACAACTTTGCTTTTGCATATAATGCTTCATAATTAGTAGGATTTAAATTGATGGCATTATCATAATATTCAAATGCTAAAGGATTTTTCTTAGCAGCATATATTAATCCTAAATCTAAAAACACACCTGCGTTTTTATTATCTTGTTCAATGGCAGTTTCTAAACTAGAAATAGCTTTTCCTGTGTCTCCAATTTCTTTATATATATTACCTTTTAGATAATATCCCTTCGCTAAATTTTGATTAATTTTTAGTGCCTGATTAATTTTATCAAAAGCGTTTTCGTATTGTTTTACAAAATAAAATAGTTCTCCTAATTTTAATAAGCCATCTGTATTTTCTGGAAATTTTTTCACTACCATCTCCAAAACATCTTTAGCGTTTCGAGTTTCATTAGCAGCAAAAAACACATCTGCTTCAGTTAAATAAAATGCAGCATTAGTTGAATCTATTCTGATTGCTCTCTTAGCATCATTTACAGCATCTTCTAATTGCTTAAACTGCAAATAAATTTTAGCTCTATCATTATAAAGATTAGCATCACTAGGGTTCTCTAATATCTTTTTATTTAATGCCGCTAACTCTGGAGAGTTAATTACTTTTAAAAGAGAATCCGTTCGTTTAGTGTTTTCTGTAATCTCTTCTCCTCCTTGTTTACAAGAAAACAAAGCGAAAGAAACAATAATAAATCCTAATACTTTTTTCATCGTTCTATAAGTCATTTGCAGATGCGATTAATTCAGCCACATCTAATACTTTTGTTTTATCTTCTTTATTAAAATGCTTCACGCCATCTGTCATCATTGTATTACAAAACGGACAACCTACAGCAATCACATCCGGATTGTGAGATAAAGCTTCTTCAGCTCTTTCAACATTTACTTCTTTAGAACCTTTCTCTGCTTCTTTAAACATTTGAGCGCCTCCAGCTCCACAACATAAACCATTTGCTTTGCTACGCTTCATTTCTACCAACTCTGCATCTAATTTTGAGATTACATCTCGTGGCGCTT
>JBBIUW010000324.1:0-3863 GCA_037440045.1 Sphingobacteriaceae bacterium | reverse complement strand
AAATACCAAAAAGAACAAAGACACCGACTTTAAATCAGAGCACGGAGTTGTGTTTACTTGGGATAAAGACCATGTTAAATCTTTAAAGAATAAAAAATTATTCTTCTGGTGTAGCTTATCACTGTTATGGCGGCAACTTCCAAACACAATTAAAAAGAATCTCTGAAAATCCGGGTAAAATTCTTTTAAATACAGAATACACTCCTCCTTACTAAGGCAGATGAATGTATTATTTGTTATTTTAGAAAAATAGTCAACCGATCTTTCATCTATTCCTGTTATAAATATTAATTCATTTGAAAGGTTATAGACATGAGAAAGTTCATTGTTATAAAAGTAATCTTTAATTGGTTGAGAAAAAGAAACCTTTACAATGAACATTAATAATATAATGAGATACTTCATGAGAATGAAAGCAGGTAATATTAATTACCTGCTTTTAATTAAATTTCACTTATATGAATTATGCTTGAGCAGCCGAAAATTCACCTACTAATTCATAAGTACCTTCACCTGAAACTACCATTGGTGCTGGATCTCCATCTCCAACTACAACATCATCACCATAAACTATACCTAGAAAAACTTTACGGTAAATTTTATATGTACCACAACTAATTGTGCCACCACCTACTAATTTATATTTACCGCCTTGAATATTAGTTAAATCTGCGATTTTGTGTTTATTTAATTTTTCCATATTTGATTTTTTTTTAATTTTTTAATGAATTTATGCTAATCCTCCGTCTTCTTCTGAATACGTGTTTCCAGTTTTTATACCTAATATTACTTGCTCAAAAATACGAACAGTAAAGCATTGACCATCTGGTCCTACACCGCCTTTAATTGATTGTAATGCCCAGCGTCCACCAGAAACGCTCTTCATTTGAGACTCAGATAAAGCCTTAAATTTCATAGAATTTAGTTTTTCCATTTTTTTTAATTGTTTTTTATAAATATTACCCTCACTATTGAGGCTTGGCAAATATAACGGATAAGTCGATAAAATATTATGCCTTGACGTAAAAAAACTTAAATTTGTATAAAATATCGTTTATAACGATAAAATATCATAAATAGCTATATGAAAACTGAAAATAGAACATTAGGCAAGTTAGTAAACTTTTATAGACATCAAAATCATTATAAGCAAGAACAACTTGCTGAAAAAATTGGTATTAGTCAGAGTATTTTAAGCGATATTGAAAATGATAAATATGTAGTGTCTGTACCTTTATTAATAAAGTTTGCAGAAATTTTTAATATTCCTCCATCCGCATTATTACCAGAAGACAAATCACATGTTTTTAATAATAATTTTGCGGATAATTCTATAAATCATGGCGCCAATATACTTCATCAAAGTAGTAATTTTGAAGAGGAACGAAAAATATTTCGAGAATTAATTGCATCTAAAGATGAAATTATCAAAGCCAAGGATGATTTAATAAATCAATTAAAATCTAAATAAAGTAATTCAATTTTTTAATCAATTGAAAGATTTTGTCTCAATATGAATCACCCTCTGATTTAATCATTAGATTATTTAATAATAACCGAGAAGATTAATATTTTGTAGATGGAAGCACCTAAAACATTAGCACGACCTGCCAATTGGCAAGACTTTGAAAGTTTATGTAAAAAACTATGGGGTGAAATTTGGAACTGCCCTGAAATACAAAAAAATGGGCGATTGGGACAGGAACAATTTGGCGTAGATGTTTTTGGTATTCCAGAAAATGAAGTGTCTTATTATGGTATCCAATGTAAGGGAAAAAGCGAGTACAATGATAATCAATACGAACACCCTCAGTTTACAGAAAAAGAAATTTTAAAGGAAATTGAAAACGCTAAAACATTTGAACCAGCCTTGAAAAAATGGTATTTAGCAACTACGGCATTAAACGATAGTAAAATTCAAACTTTAATCAGAAAGAAAAATCTTGAACATATACAAGCAGGATTATTTGAAGTGCATTTGTTTAGTTGGGAATCAATAGTTGATTTGATAAATGAAAACAAGGAAACTTATAATTATTACGTTAAAAGCTTAAACTACAAATCCAAGCAAAGTGTAAACATAACGTTTAATAATGGAGATACAGAACTACTGGCTACTCCAAAGTTTAAAAAGAACGTTACCATTTACAAGATGAAAAATAAGGATGATGAGAGCTATACAAGCAATATAGAAAAAATAATGAGTGCTTATAGAATTCCGGGAGATTTTACGATTGATAGTTCTCATACGTCAAAAAAAACTAATATGAGTTTTTTTGATTTTAGAATAGTGATTAAAAATACAGGTGATGAGCCAATAGAGAATTTAAAGTTAAAGTTGAAATTTAACGGTAACATTCATAGTTTAAAAGACACTAATGTTACCCAAGACTTTTTATTACTAAACCCCAAAGTTCAACACGACACGTTTTTATGGGAAGAGACAATGACAGGTAAGATTGTTCCCATAAGACAAATATTAGTTAGCGACGATACGTTTGTTTCAGACGATATTTTTATTAAACCCGACCCCACAGAAACAGAGATAAATATTGAATGGAATTTATTATCTAAACATTATAAAAATTCAGGCACTTTAAAAATTAAAATTGAGCCTGAAATTTCGAGAAACCGCAGTATAAAATATGTTACTACCGAAAGTGAAGAAAGAACAGAAGAAGGCGAAATAGTAGAAGTTATAGAGCGAACTAAATAAAGGCTAAACAAAAATCATGTTTAAATTTTCAGGTGTAAGTGGCTTTGTTATCATTTCAATATTATAATTGATAGCATTTTCAATATCAACAGGACTAAAAAATGCCGATATTAAAATAACTTTTGAGAAACCGCTAATATATTCAGGCTGATTAGAGTAACGGTTAATAAAATCAAATCCATTTCTAACAGGTAAATTCAAATTAACGATAATTAATTGATAGGTGTTTGTAGGTATAAGTAAGTGAGCTAAAGCTTCATTTACGCTCCTACAAGTTGTAATAGTGTTTACATTCATTTCCTGCAATACCCTACTGATAATAAAAATATCAATCTCGTTATTTTCTATCAGTAAAACTGAGTTGTTTTTAATTAAACCCTCCATAATAACAATAGATTTAACAAGCCTGTTTTTTGTTGGAGTTCTTACTATACTTAACAATATCTGCTACAAGTTCATCTCCAAAATGGCTTATTATTAAGAGATGGTGACATTGTTCCGAGCATTCTAAAATAAATTGATGTGCTTTTATTTTATCGTTGATGTATAGTTTAGCACAACTTCCTAATAATCCACCTTTGCTAATGATTCGGGTTAGTATTTCGGCTCGCTTGTTTTCTGTTTTAATTAAATTCATGAGTATAAAATGACTGAATCCATAGGAAATTAGGTTTTTCAAATATATCAAATTCATGTCAGATTAGACATGAATAAAAGTTAAAAAAATGTCAGATTTGACTTGTGGCAGTAAAACCAAAAATATCAGATTTACAACAAATTGGCATTAATATTCGTAAGTATAGGAACGAAAAGGGAATATCAATGGCGCAATTAGCCTATGAAATTGGTACATCAGAAAAACACCTGAGCCGAATTGAATTAGGAGAAGTAAATAGCGGTATTTTAACCTACATAAAAATTGCCCGAACGCTTGGAATTTCTTTAACGGATATGTCGTACAAAGTAAAATTATAGATTACTTAATCTTTAACTGCCCTTCGGTATTTATCCATTCATACAAAATATAAGTAAAGCCGTAATTTCCTGTTTTCTGATATTTTAACAAGCGGTTTAATTTTACAGCATTGTAAATTGATTTTGTAATTGAATTAAAAGGGTCAAGCAACCTAAGTTTTAAACTGGGTTC
>JBBIUW010000323.1:0-3864 GCA_037440045.1 Sphingobacteriaceae bacterium | reverse complement strand
AATTCAAATGATAAACGGGTACGAGTTGAGTTTTCGAAAAATAAATTAGCAACAGTTAAATCTCTTAAAGAAGGCACTTTTTTAATAGGACGATTTAAAACTTCTTTAAAATTGGTAGCGGTATCTAAAATTAATTGAATATCATTTTTAGTGATATATTTTATTCCTAATAGATGATTGACGCTTAAGTTGCTCATGATTTATAAATATCTTTCTTTAATAATGTTTATATGATGTTGCGCATGACCGCATAAAAAATATCCAAGTGCTAATACATTTACTTCACCTGATGCCATCTGACCTTTAAGTAATAATTCTTTATCAGATAATTGTTTGAATAATAGGATATTGGATAACCTCACAGAATCAAACTCATCAGCCAATAATTGAATATTTGTGTTTGTTAAATTAGCATTAGCTGCATATAAATTTTCATCAAATGATAACACTTTTTGGTTGTCGCCTCTTGCAAAACGCAATGCACGGTAACTCAAAATACGCTCTGTATCAATAATATGATTGATAACTTGTTTTACTGTCCATTTACCTTCGTCATAAAAGTAGTTTAACTTTTGACGGGGAATATCTTCAATAAAATCTAGAATAGTTTGGTGATTTGTTTTTAAAGCAGAAATAATATCGTCTTCAGGAATAAGATTGATGTAATATTCGAAATACGGTATATAATCTTTTTTTTGTGGACGCATTATTTATCTATTAATGTAACTCTATCTTTTTTATCGGTTTCTGTCCATTCTACTTTTACATTTTGTGTTTGAATAGAATCAATCACTAAACCTATATATTTAGCTTGAATTGGCACATGTCTACTAAATCTTCTATCAACTAACACCAATAACTCAACATCACTTGGTCGGCCAAAAGCCAACATAGCATCTAATCCAGCCCTAATTGTTCTTCCAGTATATAACACATCATCAACCAAAATCACATTTTTATCTTCAATGATAAAATCAATATTAGTTCGATTAGGAATTAATTCTTTTTTACGAAAATCATCACGATAAAACGTAATATCTAAATCACCACAGTTTACTTTTTTCTTTAAAATACCTTCCAGTAATTTTTGAATACGGTGTGCTAAATAAATACCACGAGGCTGCAAACCAATGATAACGGTATTACTAAAATCGTTGTGAACTTCTATTAATTGATAGCAAAGGCGAGTAAGAGTAACTTCTAATTGTTTATTTTCTAATAAAACTCTTGGCTTCACTGTTTTAATTTTTTAAAAGTAGTAATTATTTTTCAATTAATTAAATTCTTTATTTCCTCCCCCTGCCCCCTCCTGAGGGGGACAAAACAATGCTACATAAAAATTGTTTGCGTTCTATCAGGACCAATTGAAACGATACTAATAGGAACTTCAACTAATTTCTCAATATATTTAACGTAATCGATTAATGTTTGTGGCAAAGCATCTTTAGATGTCATTTTAGTTAAATCTACATTCCATCCTTTTACCTCCTCATAAACAGGCGTAACATCTGAAGGTTCGATACTATATGGTAAATAATCAATTTTTTCGCCTTTGTGCATATAGTGTGTGCAAATTTTTAATGTATCAAAATCAGATAAAACATCTGCTTTCATCATCATTAATTCTGTTACTCCATTAATAGCAATAGCATATTTTAAAGCCGGAATATCTAACCAACCACAACGACGAGCGCGACCAGTGGTAGCTCCAAACTCGCGACCAATTTGACGAATCTTTTCCCCTACTTCATTATCTAACTCTGTTGGGAATGGGCCACTACCAACACGAGTACAGTATGCTTTAAAAATACCGATTACATTTCCAATACGATTTGGTGCAATACCTAAGCCATTACAAGCTCCTGCACAAATTGTATTTGAAGAAGTAACAAATGGATAAGAACCAAAATCGATATCTAATAAAGAACCTTGAGCACCTTCTGCTAATATTTTTTGACCTTTTTTAATTGCATCATTAATAAAATGTTCTGTGTCAATGAACTTTAATTTTTTTAATTCTTCAATAGCTGCAAACCAAGTTGGTTCAAGTTCTGTTAAATTATATTCGTATTTATGAAAATCTAAAATTTGCTTATGTTTTTCAACTAAAGCATTGTATTTAGCTTTAAAATTTGGACTTTCGATATCACCAACTCTTAGGCCATTACGACCTGTTTTATCCATGTAAGTGGGACCAATACCTTTTAAAGTAGAACCTATTTTATCTTTTCCCTTAGCTGCCTCGCTAGCTGCATCAATTAAACGATGAGTTGGTAAAATTAAATGAGCACGTTTACTGATTACTAATTTTTTCTCAAAATCAACACCTAATACAGTTAATGCATCAATTTCTTTTTTGAAAATAACTGGGTCGATAACTACCCCATTACCAATAACATTTAAAGCCGTTGGATGAAAAATACCACTTGGAATAGTATGCAACACGTGCTTAATTCCATTGAACTCTAAAGTATGGCCAGCATTTGGACCACCCTGAAAACGAGCAATAATATCGTATTTAGGAGTTAAAACATCGACAATTTTACCTTTTCCTTCGTCGCCCCATTGAAGGCCTAATAGTACATCAGCTTTGATCATAATTTTACACTTTTTTGAAAGCGTTCAAATTTACGATTAAGCCAGAATTTACAATGAATAACAAATTAACAATTTGTGGATTTTTGAACAAAATGAGAGAAAAATTAAATCTCAATCTGCAATCCATCATAAGCTAATTCAATAAAAGAAGGTAACTCTTTTGAAACCTCTTCATGCAAGCCTAATTGATGAGAAATATGAGTAAAATAGGCTTTTTCAGGTTTTAATTCCTGCATTAAATCAATGGCTTGTTGAAAGGTAAAATGTGAAACATGTTCTTCTCTTCGTAAAGCATTTACCACTATAATTTTTGAACCTTTAATTTTTTCTTTCTCTTCTTCAGATATATAATTGGCATCCGTAATGTAAGTGAAATCTTTTATTCGATAAGCTTTTACAGGTAACCGATAATGTATGACATCAATTGGCAATAACTCAATATCTTTAATTCGAATTATTTCATCTGTAATTGTAAACACATCTATTTCTGGGATTCCGGGATATTTATCTTCAGAAAAAATATAGGCAAATTCTCGTTTTAAAGCTTCCTGAACTCTAGGAGTTGCATAAACAGGCATGCGCATCTTATTAAAAAAATTAAATGCTTTTACTTCATCTAAGCCTGCAATATGATCTTTATGTTCGTGAGTAAAAACAACGGCATCAAGCGTTTTTAGGTTTTGACGCAACATTTGTTGTCTAAAATCTGGGCCTGTATCAATAACAACATTTGCTTCGTTACTCTCTATTAAAATTGAACTTCTTAAGCGATTATCTTTAGGATTTTTAGAACGACATACTGAGCATTCGCAACATATAATTGGAACGCCTTGTGATGTGCCTGTGCCTAAAAATGTGACTATCATTTGTTATGATTTTCTAATCAATTCTAAATATACATCTTGATTTAATAAACCTAAAATTAATGTAAAAACAACACCACCAATATTATCAACTGAACTATTACCAGTACGGCGTCTACTTAAATAATAACTAATTCCTAAATATAAAATACCAAATACCCAAGCTGGCATTGGTATAAAAAAGAAACCTAACTGAGACATTGGGAGACATGTAATATAGCTAAAAATTAAAGCATTAACTGCTCCACTAGCTCCCAATGAGGTATAATATGAATTATTTTTATTTTTAAAATACTCAGAAATGGATGATGCATAAATAGCTCCTGTATACAATAAGATATAAAATACAATTCCCAATTTTTTATTAGGTTCTCCATCCGTGCCTAGTAATATAGGCAAAACA
>JBBIUW010000322.1:0-3880 GCA_037440045.1 Sphingobacteriaceae bacterium | reverse complement strand
CGGGGCAGCTGTATTGGGGCAAATGGGGGGTTGGCGAATTGCCTTGACTTTTTGTTTCTTTTTTGTCAAGAAAAAAGAAAGAGAAAAAAGTATTACTTTTTATATCTATCATTTAACCCTTGTTTATCCTTTAATTTCTCAATTGCTTGTTCAATGCGTTTTGTTCGAGTTTCTTCCTTTTTGGCAGATTCAATCCATTGAATGTATTCCTTGCGGTGCGAAAAAGCTAAGGAATCGAAATAAGCCAATACTTTTGCTTTTTTAAATGCTTTAGTTGCATCATCTGGCGTAACAATCGTTTTATCTTTTGTTTCAGTTATTTTAAGACCTTTTCTGTTATTGTCAATCGCTTCAAATAGATATTCTAAAATAACTTTATCATCTATTTGTTTCACATCTGTAAACTTAATGTGACGGTTATGAACGTTTCCAGGGTTTTCTTGCAAGATTTTCTTCTTATCTTTTAATAAGGAACCTTGAAAAAACACAAAACTGACATGCTTTTTAAATCCCCAGTAACCACAAACCATTCCGTTTAAATAGTAGTTTGGCCCCCATTTCCAATCCTCAATTATTTCAGGATCAGAGCTTAAAATCAATTTGCGTAAGCGCTTGCAAATAACCTGAGCAAAAGGTTCTAACTCAGAGATTCCTTCATCAATTAATGCAGCTGCATTGGGATTATGTTTCACTTTTGCCATAATAAATGTAAATTTGAATTGTGCATAAACGATTTGAAGTAAATATCAATAAAAATAACCTTTTTAGCAAAACGGACAAACTACTGGTGGCTTTTAGTGGCGGAGTAGATTCTGTTGTTTTGGCTGATTTGTTGCATAAATTGGATTATAACATTGAATTAGCACATTGCAATTTTCAGTTAAGAGGTCAAGAAGCAAAAGATGATACTGCATTTTGTGAAAATTTTGCTAAGTCGATGAATGTTCCCTTTCATGTGATTTATTTCGATACAAAGTCTTATGCTGCAGAACATAAATTGTCTATTCAAATGGCAGCAAGAGAATTGCGCTACAATTGGTTTAAGTCTTTAAAAGCAGAGCATCAATTTGATTATATTTTAACCGCACATCATGCTAATGATAACGTGGAAACATTATTGGTTAATTTAATCAGAGGCACTGGGATTAAAGGATTACAAGGTGTTCCAGAAAAACAAAATTTCATGGTTCGTCCACTATTGTTTGCTACAAAAGAAGAGATTAGAGATTATGCTTTGGAACGTAAATTAGCATTTAGAGAAGATAGCAGCAATCAAGAAGTAAAATACAAACGCAATTTTATTCGTCATCAAATAGTTCCTGAACTCAAAAAACTAAATCCGGCAATTGAAGAAACGATTTACACTTCTATTCAGTTTTTTAAGCAATCGGCAGATATTGTTGCGGAATATGCTCAATTAAAATTTCAATCAATCTGTAAAGAAGAAAATGAGCAACTCTTCATTAACATTGATTTACTCTTAAAAGAAAAACAAAAAGAAACATTGTTATTTGAATGGCTATACAACAAGCAATTTAAAACCAGTCAGATACAACAGTTAACAGAAGCGTTAATTACAGAAGACAGAGTTGGAAAACAGTTCTCCTCAGCTACACATAAACTAGTCATTGATAGAACTTACATTATTGTAAAAGTAATCTCTAAAGAAGAAATTAAAGAATATATTATTTCATCTATAAACGATATTAAACATTTACCAATTCCGATAAAGTTTGAAGAATCAGATGATGTCTCTTTCTCCAAAAGCAAACATGAAATTTGCGTTCCTTACTCTGCTGATTTATTTCCAATGAAACTTCGCCGCTGGAAACAAGGTGATAAGTTTAAACCTTTTGGCATGGATGGGTTTAAAAAGCTAAGCGACTTTTTTAAAGATCAAAAGCTCTCTTTATTTGAAAAAGAAAGTGTTTGGATTTTGGAAAACAAACAACACATCATTTGGGTAGTTGGTTACCGTATGGACGATAGATGTAAGGTCGATGGGAACGTGAAAAAATTATTTAAAATTACAATGAACCCGTCACCCTGAACTTGTTTCAGGGTCTCATGAGATGCTGAATCATTCCGAAAGCTATCGGAATCAGCATGACAATTCAAAATTTTATTAAAAATGAAACTCACTAATGCTTTTATCTATATAATGTCTAATAAAAATCTAACAACCTTTTATATAGGCGTTACAAATGATTTAGAAAGACGTGTGAAAGAACACAAAAGTGGTGAAGGTTCTACGTTTACTTCTAAATACAATTTACATCATTTAGTTTATTATGAAATTATCTCAGACATAAAAACAGCTATTAGAAGAGAAAAGCAATTAAAAAGATGGCATAGGGAATGGAAAATTAATCTAATAAAAGAATTAAATCCAACTCTTGAAGATTTGGCTAAAGATTGGAAATAGACCATTTTCAACGGACATGCAGAACTTGTTTGGCTCCGCTGATTTTACAATTCAGCATGTTACAAAATTATCGTTAAAACAGTGAGACCCTGAAACGAGTTCAGGGTGACGTAATCCAAAAAAAACAAAAAATTATTTTTTCAAAAATCTAGCGTCTGTCAACGAATTTAAGAATGCTTCTAAATCTTGTTTTTCTTGCTCTGTTAACCCTAATGGTTTAGCTAACAAAGTATCACGGTTTACGGAATTACTAATAAACTTATCAGGCTCATTATAGTAATCAATCACTTCTCTTAATGTTTTATGCATTCCGTTATGCATGTATGGGGCAGTCATAGCAATGTTTCTTAAACCAGGAGTTTTAAACCGTCCAATATCTTTCGGATCGTGGGTTACTACATATCGCCCACTATCATTTAAATCTTTACCATTAAAAATACCAATGTTTCTAAACAAATCGGTCGTAAAATCAGGACCAAAATGGCAATCAAAACATTTACCTTTTACATTAAAAATTTCGCGTCCTCGTTTAGCAGAAGCTGATAAAAGGGTAGTATCTTTTCCGCTGATGTAATTATCAAAAGCTGAATTACTTGTTTCTAAAGTTCTTTCAAATGCAGCGATGGCATCAGTGATTGATTTTTTATCTGCAGGATGTCCGAAGATTTTAATGAAGAACTTTTTATATTGCTCGTGTTTGTTTAGTTTGTCAACAGCAGCAGATAATGGCAAATCCATTTCAACAGGATTTTCAATTGGTCCTGCAGCTTGTTGTTCTAATGTTTCCATTCTTCCATCCCAAAATTGAAATACCCTACCCGATTGATTCATAGCACTTGGTGTATTTCTTCCACCTTTTTGTCCGTCAACTCCAATACTCACAGGTGTATTATCGGCAAACGCATATTGCGGTTTATGACACGATGCACAACTTACCTGATTACCTCTTGATAAAATAGAATCATGAAATAATAATTCCCCTAATTCTTCTATTGAAGATGGTTCTTTTAATACTTTTTCTTTAGAGTCAGAATTACTGCTACAAGAAACTAGTACACTGCTAATAACTAGCGAAACAAAACTTAATTTAATCCAATTCATACTGCAAATATAGTTTAAATATTCCTTTACTTAATTAAGCTGAAATCTTATAATTCTCATTTTCACTAAATCCATAAAGACTAAAAAAACCGATAAATGGATGAATAAACCATTTATGTATAAAATCCAGAAAAGTCAGCAAAAATGATAATTTTGTATACTATGGAAATTCAAGAAAATATAGAGCAAAAAAACGCAAACCCTTTTCCCTTTAGTAACTTATTTTTATTAAAAGGCTATGTAACTGGTAAAAACGAATTTTGGCAATACTTACTAGGCATTGTTGCTGCATTTTTAGGATACCTATCATTTCAATTAATAATGATGGTTCCTCTTTTATCTGCAGCAATGAGT
>JBBIUW010000321.1:0-3893 GCA_037440045.1 Sphingobacteriaceae bacterium | reverse complement strand
TTTTCAATGCCATTTAAATGTAAGATATGAAATACAACAGGGATGGTATAATTAGCAACAGCTAATTTTTTTGATGAGTTATTTGATTTTTTGGAAGCTTGATAATTATCGAATTGCTGTTTTAGTTCGGGATGCTTTTTAAAGTGCAGGTTCATCGCTTCTGTAGATTGACATCTACTAACGGGTGATGTTTGAGCATCTGCTATTATTGAAAATATATTTAAACAAAAAAATAAGATTATTAATTTTTTCATGATTGAATAACAATTTAATAGTTGAAGATAAGCATTTTAGCGCAGTAAAATTTATAATTTTTATTTATGGGTTAAGAAATATTCTCTTATGTTTATACTCCTAAAAACTAAAATTCATGATAATTGATTTGAGAAGTGATACAGTTACAAAACCTACCCAAGGGATGTTAGATGCAATGATGACAGCGCCAGTAGGAGATGATGTGTTTAACGAAGATCCTACTGTATTGGCTTTAGAAGAAAAAGCAGCTAAACTTTTTGGTAAAGAGGCGGCGTTGTTTTGTCCTAGTGGCACTATGACGAATCAAATTGCTATAAAATGTCATACAGTACCTGGTGATGAATTAATTTGCGATGTAAATTCTCATATTTATAATTACGAAGGCGGAGGAATTTCTTCAAACTCGGGCGTACAAGCTAAGCTTATACAGGGTGATAGAGGACGCATAACAGCTAAACATGTTGAGGATAATATTAATGGCGATTACGATTGGTTAACTCACACCGCTTTGGTGTGTTTAGAAAATACCGTGAATAGAGCAGGAGGGAGTTTTTATGATTTACAAACCATTAAAGAAATTAAGCAAGTATGTGATACCTATAAATTACCATTGCATTTAGATGGAGCTAGAATATTTAATGCTATAGTTGAAAATACTTATACAGCAACAGAAATCGGAAATCAATTTGATTCAGTATCAATATGTTTGAGTAAAGGTTTAGGAGCTCCTGTAGGTTCATTGTTATTAGGAACTAAACCATTTATAAAAAAAGCTCGTCGGGTTAGAAAAGTATTTGGTGGCGGTATGCGTCAGGCTGGATTTTTAGCAGCAGCAGGTATTTATGCACTGGATAACAATATTCAACGATTAAAAGAAGATCATGCAAGAGCGAGAGAAATTGGCAAAGTATTAAGTACGTTGCCTTATGTTGAGAGTGTGATGCCTGTAGATACTAATATTGTTATTTTTAACTTAACAGATAAATATACTGCAGTTAGTTTTGAAGAAGCCTTAAAACCTTATGGGATTAAGTTAGCAGCTTTTGGAAAACAAACTATTCGGTTTGTAACTCATTTAGATTTTACAGATGACATGTTCGCTAAGGTAATTGAGGTTTTAAAGAAGTTGTAGTTGCTAAAAAATGAAGATGAAATGTATATGTAAAATAATGGGTATTCTTGTTATACTGGTTCCAGTTACTTTGTTAGCCCAAATAACTCCTACGAGTAATTTTATTGGAGTAGATGTTAGTACTCAACCACAAAACGCTAGCTTTAATTATGATTCATGTTTTATATTAGGAAAAAACTTAGGAATGAGTAGAGTTGGTGTCTACCAAAATTGGACTGCTATTGAAACATCACCAACTACATATAATATGACCATTATGGATATTGCTAATGTTTATTATCCAGCATATAATATGTCCATTGATTTAACGATTACTCCAATACATACCAATAATCTTGAAGTGCCTTCAGATTTAATATCAGTTCCATTTGATAATCCCGTTTTTATAAATCGCTTCAATCGCATGTTGGATAGTGTAAAGGCTCATATTCCTAATGTTACTTTGTCATCATTAGTTATAGGTTCCGAACATGATGTTTATCTAGGCTCTAATTCTACATTATGGGGACAGTATATTACTTTTTATAATTCGGTTATAAACCATGCTAAAACACTTTGGCCAGGATTAAAAGTTGCTACAGAATTAACCTTTAATGGAATAATATCACAAAATACATTTGCTCAAGCGCTAAATACAAATAGTGATTATATAGGCGTTTCTTATTATCCACTAAATACAGATTTTACGGTAAAACCGGTGTCTGTTATTCCTACAGATTTTGCCTCACTGGTTACACTATACCCAACAAAGCCACTTTGTTTTTATCAATATGGTTATCCCTCAAGTGCAACATGCAATAGTTCACAAGCTTTGCAAGCGCAGTTTATTTCTCAAACTTTCACAAGTTGGGATGCTTATGCTTCTCATATTAAAATGATTGATTTTACCTGGCTACATGATTTAGATATGGCTTTGGTAAATTATTATGGAACTTATTATGGTTTAACAGATTCTGTTTTTTTAGAGTACTTACACACATTGGGTATGAGAACTTGGAATGGGAATGGTTCAAATAAGTTAGCGTTTGATGAATTACAATGTCAAGCAAAACAAAGAGGATATAATGCTTTGCCTATTAATTGCACAACTAATATAGAGGAAGTTAATAATCTGGATGAGTTTGTTTTATTTCCTAACCCCGTTCAAAATAAATTAAACATACAGCTATTACAAGATATTGGTGATTTAGATATTACTGTTTTTAATACTTCGGGGCAAAAGATAAAAACTATGTCAAGTGTAAAAGAAAAACAAATATCAATAGATATGAGTGAGTTTACAAACGGTTTATATCTGGTAGAAATACACTCAGCAAAGAATAGCATTTGTAAAAAAATTGTTTTAGATAGATAGTTGTTGGTGGTTTTTTCAACTAGATTTTTCTAAAACTTCACTTGTAACTTCAAGTTCAAAGTTCGTTTAGTTAAATAGTTAGGAACAGCATATTGTCTGTTAGTTACATCTGTTACCCATGTATAAGAAACTGTATTATCAATTTGTAATAAATTAAAAATCTCAACACTAATAAACATACCTTTTAAATGATGAAAAGGATTTTTCTTAGGTAACTGATGGTCTTCTTTAATAACTTGATAGGCAAAGCCAATATCTACTCTGCGGTAAGGCGGCATTCTAAATACTTGTTTCCATCGTTCGTGACCCGGAGGACCAAATGGTAAACCTGTACCAAACTGCATGTTTAGATACATTTTACAAGATGGTAATTTTGGAATATAGTCCTGAAAAAACATTCCAAATGTAACGCGCTGATCTGTAGGGCGAGGAATATATCCTGGATAAACTACTGAACTATCTACTGCTTTATTATTAAAGGTATAACCATTTACGATAGTATCTCCATCGCTGTTAAAGTATGTTACCTTTCTATCGTTACTAATGTTTTCCATGGTTTTTAAATAACCAACAGTTGCCCACGATTCAATACCCTTAATAAACTCTCCGTTAATTCTCAAATCAGCACCTTGTGTATAGCCCACCGAATTGTTTGTGGCAAAATAACGAATACGTGTATTATCTATTTCGTAAGGAATTAAATCTTTTAATTCTTTATAATAACCAGCTAAAATAACTTTAAACGGACGTCGCCATATTCTAAAGTTATAGTCGCCAGATAATAAATAATGAATAGATTGTTGAGCTCTGATATTTTGATTTAACTTACCATCAAAACCACGCATTTCTCTGTAAAAAGGTGGCTGATAGTAATAACCCCAAGATGCTTTAAATACCATATCCTGTTTCCAGTTTGGTTTATAAGATAAGGTTAATCGAGGCGAAACTACGGTTTGTTTATTAAAGTCCCAATAATTTGCACGCACACCGCCAGTAAAGGTGATTAAGGAAGAGTCTCGCAGTTGTTTATTATAAACGTATTGTAAATAACCTTGTCCACGATTGGTTTCTAAATTTATTTTTGATTTTACGACATCAATTAAATTAATTTCTGTAGCGCTATATGGTGCAACATAACCTGCAGAGTCAATG
>JBBIUW010000320.1:0-3895 GCA_037440045.1 Sphingobacteriaceae bacterium | reverse complement strand
ATTTTTGCAACTATCCTAATCGATTGTATAGGTTTTGGAATTATCATTCCCATTATTCCAACGTTAATTAAACAATTGAATGGTAGCGATGTGGCAGAGGCCAGCACTGTTGGTGGTTGGCTACTATTTTTATATGCCTTTATGCAGTTTATTTTTGCACCTATATTAGGTGGATTAAGTGATCAGTATGGTCGTCGCCCCGTTTTATTAGTCGCATTATTGGGTTTGGGTTTAGATAATTTTTTATTAGCCTTCGCCCCAAATTTAAGCTGGCTAGTAGTTGGTAGAATTATTGCTGGCGTTTGTGGCGCAAGTTTTAGTACAGCAGGCGCTTATATTGCTGATATTAGCTCTAAAGAAAAACGAGCACAAAATTTTGGTTTAATAGGCGCTGCTTTTGGTGTTGGGTTTATTATCGGTCCATTGCTTGGAGCCTTATTCAGTAAAATAGATATTCGTGCACCATTTATGGTAGCGGGTTGTTTATCAATGTTAAACTTTTTATTTGGTTTATTTTTTATTCCTGAATCCTTAACAACTGAAAACAGAAGAAAATTTGATTTCAAACGCGCTAACCCATTAGGTGCATTCATTAATTTAAAACGCTATCCATTATTAATTGGTTTAATTGTTGGGCAATTTATTTTATACGTAGCTGGAAAAACGATTGAAGTCATTTGGGGATATTATAACATTTTAAAATTCAATTGGACAGAACAAGAAATTGGTTATTCCTTGGCATTTGTAGGAGTATTAGTATCATTGGTTCAGGGAGGATTAATCCGTTGGTTTATCCCTAAATTCGGGCCAGCGAAATCCATTTTCTACGGAATTGTGTTTTATGCCATTGGTTTGTTTTGCTTTGCATTTGCAACCAGTAGTTGGATGATGTATGCGTTTTTAATACCATATTGTTTAGGAGGTTTATGTGGACCCGCCCTTCAAGGAGTTATTTCAAATCATATTCCTGAAAACGAACAAGGTGAAATTCAAGGATTAAATACCTCGTTAATGAGTATTTCTGCAATTATAAGCCCATTGGTAATGACTAATTTATTTTATCAATTTTCAAAATCTAATGCTTCAATCTATTTTCCTGGAATTTCATTTTTCATCAGTGGATTACTAGCCATTATAGCATCCGTTATTATCTATTTTTCATTAAAAAAAATTAAATTAGATTAAATATAATTTGTATTTTTAAATTACATGAAAAATTTTGAAACAAATGCATTTACAATGACTATTCATGATGATTTACTCATTGAATTCAAAGTGAAAGCTAACGTAAATCTTCAAGCTAGTGATGTTTGGGAATCTAGAGACATGTCAGTGAATTGCATTCCTGGGAAAAAATTTTTCGTATTATTTGAAGGTGATGAGGATGCTTCAGTTTCTGGTGAAGCCAGAAGAGCTGGCGCCTCAGAAGAATACACCAAACACGTAGCTGCTTTAGCGTTGTATAGTGATAAAGCCTATGAACGAATTATTGGAAGTTTATTTTTAAAAATCAATAAACCTAAAGTCCCAACCGAGTTTTTTGACGACAGAGAAAAAGCGATAGCTTGGCTAAAAATCAAGCAAAAAACATCTATATAACTATTGTTATTTATTAGCATTTTTTAGTATCTATTTTTACAATATATCATTATATTTATGGTAATACTATTTCTATAACTATGCAACGTTTCATACTCTTCCTTTTTATTTTCATAAACAGTACCATTATATTTTCTCAGAGCAGCTTACCTCCTGGAACGTATACTAGTACTAATAAAAAAGCCATAAAGTTTTTTGAGGAGAGTAAAAAAATGTTCCAACTCAGAAAAGATACTGATGCCGAAAAATTAATTAAAAAAGCTATTGAAGAAGATCCTCAATTTATAGAAGCCTACTCTGCCTATGCAGATTTTTTGATGGGTAGTAACCGCGTAAAAGAAGCTATTCCTCTGTACGAGAAAGCAATTGCAATAAACCCAAAACTATTTATTGATAACAACTATTATTTAGGCGGGGCATTACTTCACGAAGCTCAATACGATAAAGCGATAACTTGTTTTGAAACTATTTTAAAAACAGAACGAATTAATCCTAACTTAAAAGACGAAGCTGCTAGATATCTGAAAAATGCTCGCTTTGGTTCAGAAGCAATTAAACATCCACAACCTTTTAAACCAGTAAACGTTGGAGAAGGAATAACTGCAGAATATGAATACTTCCCTGCATTAACGGCTGATGGTAGTACTTTTTTATTTACGAGAAATATTAGAGAAGGAGAAGGCGTTACAGCACCTAGACAAGAAGATTTTTATGTGAGTAAAAAAGTAAATGGTGTTTGGCAAACAGCTAATCCTATTTCATCCGTTAATACCCCTGGAAATGAAGGAGCACCATCTCTGAGTGCTGATGGAGAAATCATGTTTTTTGCATCATGCATGGAAATGACAGGCGATTATGGAACATCTGAAAGAAAAGGCTATGGAAGTTGCGATATTTTTTATGCTCAAAAAATAAACGGCAAATGGAGTAAACCAAGAAATGCGGGTCCAACAATTAACACCAAAAACTGGGAAACTCAACCAAGTTTTAGTAGCGATGGAAAAACGTTGTATTTTATAAGAGGAATGGTAACAAGAGAAGGAATTAAAAATCCTGATATTTATGTTTCTACAATTGGTGATGACGGAAAATTCACAGAACCAGTAAGATTATCTGACAATATAAATACTTCATTAGGTGAAGAAAGTGTTTTTATTCATCCAGATAATCAAACCTTATATTTTAGCAGCGAAGGACATCCTGGCATGGGAGGCTTAGATATTTTCATGAGTAAAAAACAAGCTGATGGTAGTTGGGGAAAAGCAGTAAACTTAGGCTATCCTATAAATACTGCGGTTGATGAAAATAGTTTATTAGCTGATGCTAATGGGAAACTGGCTTATTTTGCAAGCGAACGAGAAGGTGGTTTTGGCGGTTTAGATATTTACCAATTTGAATTACCAGAAGCTGTTCGTCCTGAAAAAATCACATATGTAAAAGGCTTAACCTACAATGCAAGAACTAAAGCTCCTGTTGAAGCCTCATTTGAATTAATAGATTTAGAAACTCAACAATCTGTAACAAGTGCATACAGTAATAGTGCTGGAGAGTTTTTAGTAACCTTAACTTCAAATCATAATTATTTAGTTAATGTTAGTAAACCAGGTTTTTTATTTTACAGTGATAATTTTTCATTAAAAGATAAAGTAGCCGACTATAATAAACCCTATAAATTACAGATTCCACTACAGCCAATTGATACAGGTATTATTGAATTAAAAAATATTTTCTTTGATGTAAACAAATGGGATTTGAAAGCAGAATCAAAAGCAGAGCTACAAAAAATCATTTCATTTATCAAAGCTAATCCTACCTTAAAAATTGAGTTTAGTGGGCATACCGATAATAGTGGAGATAAAGTATTTAACAAAACACTATCTAATAACAGAGCAAAAGCCATTTATGATTATGTAATTGAAAAAGGAGGTTTTCCTGCTACCAACTTATCTTATAAAGGTTATGGAGATACAAAACCAAAAGCGCCAAACGATACTCCTGAAAACAAGGCCAAAAATAGACGAACAGAACTTAAAATATTAAGCAAATAAATACGATTATACATCAATATACAAATTGCCTTTTCGAACATAGATTTGTATGATAGTTATAAAAAATCGTAAGCATAACAATGATACTAGGAAAAAATATAAAAAAAGAATATGGGGCTTTACAAGTTTTAAAAGGTGTTGATGTTCATATTCAAGCATCAGAAGTTGTATCCGTTGTTGGTTCATCTGGTGCTGGTAAAACAACACTATTAACTATTTTAGGCACATTAGACAGACCTTCGTCGGGA
>JBBIUW010000319.1:0-3902 GCA_037440045.1 Sphingobacteriaceae bacterium | reverse complement strand
ACTTCTATTCCTCGTTTTTTATTCTTTTGAAACTCTTTTAATTCTTCTGACCCCTCAGTAACAATTGGAATGTTTGGATCAATTTGTACAAAATATTTACCAAATAATTCTTTCGCCACAACAACTTTTATTCCGTCATTAGCATCATTTTGAAAGGGATTAAATGTTTGCACAGCAATATATTCAATATCTTTACCAACAGCTAAAGCCGTATTTGAAGGCAATGTCCATGGTGTAGTTGTCCAAGCTAAAAAATAAATTTTCTTGAAATTATTTGGTATGTTATCGACATCAAAAGGCAAGTTAGAATAATCAGATTCCTTGATTTTAAACATCGCCACAGCTGTTCTATCTTTTACATCTCTGTAACAACCCGGTTGATTTAATTCGTGAGAAGACAAACCGGTTCCCGCAGCCGGTGAGTATGGCTGAATGGTGAAGCCTTTGTATAATAAATCTTTCTTTGATAAATTTTGTAATAACCACCAAACACTTTCAATATACTTGTTATCGTAAGTAATATATGGATCATTCATATCAACCCAATAACCCATTTTAGCGGTTACATCTTCCCACTTATCAGTGTATTTCATTACCTCTTTACGGCAAGCTTTATTATAATCTTCAACCGAAATATATTTTGCAGAGTTTTTATTACCAATATCTTCTTTAGTAATTCCTAATGATTTTTCTACACCAAGCTCAATAGGCAAACCGTGAGTATCCCAACCCGCTTTACGTTTTACTTGAAAACCTTGTAAGGTTTTATAACGACAAAAAATGTCTTTAATCGTACGAGCCATCACGTGATGGATGCCTGGCATACCATTAGCACTGGGAGGTCCTTCATAAAACACCCAAGGTGTTTTGCCTTCGCGTGTAGAAATAGATTTTCCGAAAGTGTCTTTCTCTTTCCAGTAATGTAAAATGTCTTTACTTATTTGTGATAAGTTCAATTGGTTGTATGTAGGGTACTTTTTCATGTTTATATTTGAATTTAACCGCAAAGAGCGCAATGTTTTTGCAAAGGGCGCAAAGGGTTGTTGCTTAATAAATTAAGGGTAGCGAATGTACAAAAAATAGATTGAACAACAAAGGATAGAATTACACCTTATTCTCTGTGTCTCAGTGGTGAATTTATCCTAATTTTCCCATTTGTTTGAGCTTACTTTCGAAGGAAAAGGCGATAGTTTTTGCTCTAAAAATTGCTTTTTGAGCGTTTTCGCCCGAAAAAAGTGTGTTTACGGTGTTTTCGAAGGTATTTAGCCAAATTTCAAAATGTTCGGCTTTTAGGGGTAAATTAACGTGTTTGTCAAAAACATTAGTCGTGTAGCCCTCTTTATCCAACAACACAAATTCCCAAAAAGCAATCATGTGAGGCATGTGTTTTTCAAAATCAACATGCTCAAAAACTGGTTTTACCTCTTCGTTTAAAAGTAAATTAGAGTAAAAAGTTTTTACTAAAAGTTCTACGTCTGAAGAATTGGTTATGTCTTGCATTGTTTACTTTTTCTTACACACCTGAATGGTATGGCTAATGCCAACATTATCAATTTGCTCAACAATTTGAAAACCAGCTCTGTCAATTAATCGGTTAAACACGGCGCTATCATACATTTGACTGTTGCCGTTTGCAATATTAGTAAAGTATAAAGACGTCATTTGTAAACTGAAAGCACCTGGTTCAAACTTTTGTCTGTCCCAAAAAGTTTCCATGATATAGATGTTTCCATCATCAGAAATAGCTTCGTGACAACGCTTTAAAATACTGACGATTTCCTCCTCGCTAAAACAATCCAAAAACTGACTCATCCAGATAGCATCAGCCCCTTTAGGGAAACGCTGCGCATCGTCCAAAATATTAATCGGATGGTAACCTACTCTTTCCGAAAAACCTGATTTATCAATGTTTTCCTTAGCCATAGCTAGTTGACCTGGCAAATCTAAAATAGTTACTTTCACATCAGGGTTATAATTCATGCATTTTAAAGTGAATTTACCTGTGTTACCACCAATATCTAAAATATGTTTTGGTTGACGTTTAAATAAATTTTGTAAGGCTTGGTCAAATGAACCATCAGAATAGTAATGGTCAAATGCAAACCAGCTATCTTGTATCGGTTTTGGTAAATGCGCCAATCCTTCATACACAGTTGGCCAATCTCCTAATACTTTTAAGCCAGTAGGTTTCCCTTGTTTAATGCTTTCAGTTAAAGAAAACATCCCTTCGTAACACACGTCATTGGTAAAATCCATATTAACGCGTGTCATTCTATCATTTAAAATAAATAATCCTGTTTTGGTGATGGTATATTTATCGTTGTTTTTAATGACTAAGCCTATTCCTAAACCAGCTTCTAATAGAACACGAACGCCATATTCAGATAATTTAAGTTTAGTATACACTTCTTCTAAAGTTACTCCTTCAATACCAGCATCTTCTACCATAGCCAAAATACCTAAATCTCTTAATGATTTTGTAGCTTGAAAAACAATAGGTGCAAAAGCAATAAATTGAGCATTCGTAATGGCTTCAAAGGCTGATTTAGTATCTTTAGTAAAAAAATTCATGAGCTAACAATAATATATTTTCGATTTAAAAGCACCAAAATAACGAAAAGATTAAACATTTTTTATTTTTTATTCATTAAAAACAAAATACACGATATCGTGTATAGTATATTTGTTCGTATTATTGTAAATTGCACACACAATTATGGTAAAGATAGGAGATAAGAAAATATCGGCTGACGATTTTTATAAGGTTTTAATTAATAATCTAGAATTGCAATTAGATGAGGAAGCTTTAAGAAAAGTATACAGAAGTCATTACTTTTTAAAAGAGTTTACTCGCGAAAAATTAATATACGGTATTAATACTGGTTTTGGGCCTATGGCGCAATATCGCATTAATCATGATGATCAAATGAAATTGCAATATAATTTGATTAGAAGTCATTGCTCAGGATCGGGTAATCCAATTCCTGAAATAGACTGCAAAGCCGTAATGTTAGCCCGATTAAACACCTTAATGCAAGGTTATGCTGGAATTCATCCAGATGCATTAGTGTTAATTAAAGATTTAATTAATAAAAATATTTCGCCTGTTATATACGAACACGGTGGATTAGGTGCAAGTGGCGACTTGGTTCAGCTTGCTCATTTAGCATTAACTTTAATTGGCGAAGGTGAAGTATACTACAACGGGGTAATTACAAGCACTGCCGAGGCGTTTAAAAAAGAAAATATTACTCCAATGGAAATTCACATTCGTGAAGGCTTAGCCTTAATGAATGGAACATCGGCTATGAGTGGTATTGGTATGTTAAATGTGATTTATGCCGAAAACTTAATGAACTGGAGTTTATTGGCATCAGCAACTATTATGGAGTTGGTACAAAGTTTTGATGACCATTACTCTACTCCTTTAAATGAAGTAAAACATCACTACGGACAAAATGCCGTATCACGTGCACTACAAGATACTTTGAAAGATAGTAAATTAGTAAAGAGTAGAGAAGAACATCATTATAACCAAAAGGTTGAAGTGGATGTGTTGGTTGAGAAAATGCAAGAGTACTACTCTATTCGTTGTGTACCACAAATTGTTGGGCCCATTGTAGATACTGTAAATTATGCCAAAGAAGTTTTAATCAACGAAATTAATTCGGCAAACGATAATCCAATTGTAGACTGGGAACGTAAAAATGTTTACCACGGTGGAAATTTTCATGGAGATTATGTAGCATTGGAAATGGATAAACTTAAAATAGCTATCACTAAGTTATCCATGCTAGCCGAAAGACAATTAAATTTCTTATTAAACAATAAGTTAAACAATATTCTACCACCATTTGTTAATCATGGTGTATTAGGATTAAACTTAGGAATGCAAGGTGTTC
>JBBIUW010000318.1:0-3903 GCA_037440045.1 Sphingobacteriaceae bacterium | reverse complement strand
TACTGATTACATATTTAGGTGGAAGTAGTTTATCTGCAGCTTTTAAAAAATAGACCTCAGATAGTCTATTTACTGGAATAGGTGATTGAATTACCTCTTTAATTGCTTTTTCGATATGTTCTTTAGGTAGCTCTTGCCAATACACCGTTCTATCAAACGTTGTGTAAGCATTTATTTGAGCCCCCAACTTTTCCATTTCATGAATATAAACATCTCCCTCGCCACTATATTTTTTTGATCCTCTAAACATCATATGCTCAAACATATGAGCCATACCTCTTACACCATCCCATTCGTCCTTACTACCTACTCTATACCATACTTCCATCTGCACCATTGGAGATGTGTTTTTTTCGCATACAATAACTTTTAAGCCATTAGGTAATGTAAAGGATTTCATTGGGAATTCAACTGCTATAAATTTTAAATGTCCCATCATTATAAGTGTGCATATAATGATTTTCATGTGAATTTTATTTATTGTCATTGGGTAAATTTTATTTGTGTATTATTAATTTACATGTGTCATTAATTACATTAGAAAATGCTTTGATAACATCATCATTTGAAGTTAAACAAATTTTTTGTCTAGGTGATTTAATAAAAAGAAATTTCATATTAAGTGATCGTGAACTAGATTGTTGTTCTGAAATCACAGAATTACTTCTTGGATATATTTTAGAAGTACATTTTAATCCTATTGTATCAATGTTGATGATATCTTCCTTTTGAGGCACATACGTATTAAAGACAATTTCTGAAGTATCATGAACATAAATTATATCTATAGGTGTTGTGATATAAATTACTGAATCCGTTCTATTTTCTATAATTGCAACGGATTTATAATTTGGCTCGTAAATACAACCCTGAAAAACAATAGTAATTAATAAAATAAAAATTAAGAAACTAATATTTTGAGATTGTGTGTATTTTTTCATGAATAACTTCATTTAAAAATCAATTCCCAAACCAATTAAAAAACCTTGATTAAAATTACCTTTTGGTCCATAGCCCAAAACATAATCCACTCTTATTATCTGAAAGATGTGCTCAATTCCAAAATTTATTTCGGCATATTGATCTAATTTATCATTAAATAAAATATGCCCTCCCACAACTTCTTGCATTCGGTATTTTTTTAGCAATGGGATTTTGTTAAAGATAAAGCCATTAAAGTGATGCTCAGCATGTCCTTCGGCATACCAATTTTTAGTACTATATAAATAATAAGGTAGTAATTTAAATGAATTTAAATAGTCGTTATTTGCTAAAATAGTTTGATTACCATCGAAGTGTTTATAGTCAACAAATTCTACATGACGGTTACTTAAAAAATAGCCTGCTTTTAATTTATAACCAAATGTTCCAACCAAACCTAGTTTAATTTTATCATCAACACTCATTTTCACTAAATCATAATCCGCTTTAGTATTTAAACCAGGAATGGCTTTTGTGTAAACAATATTAATAATAGGATATTTACTACCTACAATAATTTTTTCGTGTGGACGAGTATAATATTTTTGTTTGAAACGAATTGAAAATCCTGCTTCAACTATAAATGAATTATTAACCGTAAAGCTAGAATCATCTGTATTAGGCTTAAGAGGATTATTACTAGTAAACAATTTATTAGGATTGTCAATCCATAAATCACTAGTTGTATTTCTTAATGCAGAACGCTCTGCATACTCTGCTTTAAAATTGGTTATTAAACCATTTATTAATTCTCTTCGGTAATCAAACTCAGCGTATGTTCTTTTATATAACTTCATGAAATTATCATTATTAAATAATGTATAATAAGTATTCATGGAAGCATTAATTGGTTCGTTGCTATTAAACTGAACAGCACTTGTACCTAGTTTCACATTAAACGATTCAAATTTTTCGGGTTTATGTAGGTATTTCCAATTAACGATTCCTCCCCACAAATAATTTGAAAAACCATACCGAGTTGATGCAGAAATATTATGATAACGATTATTTTCATAACGCTTAGTCATATCAACTTTTATAGATGCGTTTACTCCTTCTACAGTGTTATATTGTATACCAGAAGTTAGAAGTCCCGAAGTATTTAAACTAAATTTCTTAGCAGATTTATTATAACTATAACCCATAATTAAATCTGAAAATGTAAACTTATTTCCTTTTCTATCAATACTATCTTTATATCTATCGCTGTTTT
Source organism: Sphingobacteriaceae bacterium (assembly GCA_037440045.1). Classification (GTDB taxonomy): domain Bacteria; phylum Bacteroidota; class Bacteroidia; order B-17B0; family Aurantibacillaceae; genus UBA4416. Next base: position 1,709 of record JBBIUW010000318.1, on the reverse strand, counting down.
TAATTTTACCTATACTATCTTTTCTTCTATAGTCCGCCTCCTCTTCATAAGTTAATGGAACTGGACGAGTTGTTTGCCAATAAGATGAATCTTTTTTATTAGCACCATCTTCCACTTTTAAAACTTCGCTTTTAAAAAACTTTTTAGGAAATACAGGATTCATATCATAATCAGAAAACACGGCATTAAAATATCCATCTCCCGAAAAACCAAAAACCTTAAAATTAAAAGTCATGTTTAAACCTGTGGACATCCAGATTGAATCATTGACTGGCGCATTTAATTGTTTAATGTGAAGTGTATCCACAAAATCAATTTTAGCTTCTTTGGTTAAGTATACATCTGCACTATGCACGCGCCATGTGTTTTCCTGAATATATATAACACCTCTAAAACAAGGATCTGTTTTTCGTTTTGGAATAATTTCGATTTTATTGAGCATTTTTCCATCTTCAAACGTAGTTCCTAACAATTTATATCGGTAAGATAATAAAGCATTTTCGTTGATTGGAGAAATAAATGGTCTATCACTTAAGCCATCTAGTGATATTAAATTTTCGTATACACTAAATTTCATATCGCTTACTTGATTAAAACTAAACGCTTTATTATCTCCACTTACTTTACTGGAGTACATAATTTCTTTTTCATCATTTGGTTTTCGGAAATGATATTTGGTCTCGCTTTCACTCAAATAAACAACCCCTAATAGTGTTGAATCTATTTTTTCGCCATTTGAACTCATAGCGTTAAGTAGCTTCACCATTTTTTTAGGGTATTCTTTTAATCTTTGTAATCCTTTGATATATGCTTTACAGGTAAATGCATTAACTTGATTTAAATAATACTTTCTTTTTTTAATAGCCTGACGGATTACAGCATAAGCTGGATCTTCGCCATCTTTAATCACCACTTCTTTAAGCTCGTAACTTTCTGGAGCTAACACTACATTTTTAGTAGTATTACCGTCCACAACTATACTTTCTGTTTTCTTTTTGTAACCTACATATTGAAAAATCAATTCATATTTTCCAGGCTGTAAACGAAGGGAATAAAAACCATCTGCATTAGCATTTGTACCTTGAGTAGTACCTTTTACCAAAACAGATGAAAAGGAGAGTGCTTGGTTTTTATCATCTGCTATTTTTCCGCTAACGGCAAATGTTTGCGCGATGGCATTTAATTGTAAAACGCAAAAAATAACAGAAATGATAAGGTTTTTCATAAATTAATAGACGTTTAAGATAAACAAAAAGTTACAGTTAGCGATACCAAAAAACACAATTTCTCTTAAAAAAACACAATAAAAAAAGCGTTAGCTAAAGGCTAACGCTTTTAAATACACTTTGTTTATTTTATTTTTCTTTATTCAACATAATTTGTTTTTCAAGAGAAAATGTATCAGTTTTTCCTATTTTCAACTCTACTTTTTCTTCAGCTGTTTTATATCCCTTCTTAACAACTTTGATGGTGTATGTTACATCTCCTTTTAGAGTAATAAAATATTCACCATTTTCGTTGGTAATAGTAGTCGCTACAACAGCATTAGAAGCATCTAAAATTTGAATATCAACAGATGCAATTCCAGTTCCTTGAAATCCATCACGCACAACGCCTTTTAAAATACTTAATCCTGAATTTACTTTCTTTTTACCGTCCTTTTCAAGTAGGCTATAATTTGATAAATCTGCTGAATAAATATCGCTTTC
>JBBIUW010000317.1:0-3908 GCA_037440045.1 Sphingobacteriaceae bacterium | reverse complement strand
TTGTATGTGAATCTTTAGTTCCTGCTATTATTCCTATGTTACGAGAATTAGGCATTGAAGACGAAGTAAAATCATATAGTACGTATAAACCAGGAGCTTCTGTATGGGTAAATAAAGATGAAGAAGCGACATCTCCTTTTAGTTATGGACAGGGGTCAATACCAGATTATGCGTACAATGTACCAAGAGTAAAATTTGACAAAACATTATTTGATTTAGCAGTTAGAGAAGGGGTTACATTTTTTGAACATATTGCTCAAATTGAAAAAACAGGAAAAGGAGATGAATTAAAATTAAGTGATGATACTATTAAATTCATCAATAACTTTTTTGAAGGACAACCAGATTTAATTGTAGATGCAAGTGGTCGTTCAAGAACTATTTCGCGTTTATTAGATATTCCAACAAAAAAAGGTTACCGAAAAGATGTTGCACTTTTTTCTCACATGGTTGATACAGAAAAAATTGAACCTTATAATATCCACTTACATCGATTAGAAAAAGGTTGGGCTTGGCGTATTCCATTACCTGACAGGATTTCGATAGGAGTTGTTATTAATCCAAAACACTTAGAAGAATTTGGAAGTACTAAAGAAGAGCGTTATGATAACTACTTAAAAAGCGAACCGACCTTACAAAAATTCACTAGCATGGGAAAACGAGCTACAAGCGTGGCTCAATACGATAATTATCAATTAATATCAGAACAAATGTATGGTACTAATTGGGTATTGAATGGTGATGCTGGAGGGTTTTTAGATCCAATTTTTTCATCCGGTTTATTTCTTGCCATTAAAGGTTCGTTTAGATTAGCTAGAATTATTGGAGATGGTGCTAACCCTGATTTTGCACAATACCAAAAAGAACAAATGTTGGAATTGACTGTTTGGCAAAAATTAATTGACACTTGGTATAGCGGACGCTTGTTTACTTTATTTAAAGTTGGACAAGATAGATTAGATACTGCTTTAGGAAGATTTTTAGGACCACATATACAAAAACACTTAACTCGTATTTTTTCGGGAGAAGCAGTTTATGTAAACTATAGCCGTCGCTTTTTAAATTTTGTTACTGGCTCCATGATTGATATTATGAAAACAGTAAAATTACATAACAGAGATGTTAGAGATTTAGAAATTAAATAAATATATAAAAGCTGTAACAAAAAGCCTTCAACATATGAAGGCTTTTGTTTTAATATACTATCTGTCGCAAAATTCGCTTTTAATATCCTCGCGGCGGAGTCCCTGAAAATCAACTTTATCAAACCATTCGTAAAATCTTCGAGCATTTAAATGCTTTGCTTTCTTTAAATATTGAATCCATTCTTCTTCTTTTATTTTTTTATCATCAGATGAATACGTTTGTATAAAAAGAAAAATTAATTCTTCGTTATTAGGATTTTCTTTTAGATATGGCAATAACAAATTCACAGTCCATTCATAACGATGGTATAAATTAAATAACAATCCTAGTCTTACAGCTTCTGTTACTGATATTTCAGCCTCTGGGTAATATTTTTTTGCATTTAATAAATGTTTATCTAATTTGTCATATTGATGCAACTCCCAATGACGATACAAAGAAAGTATACTGTAATTTAACCACATATGATTGGCAAGCATGGTATCATTATGATTTTTTGCCAAAGTAAAAGCAGATTGCATTTTTTTCTCAAGTCGAGCAATAGGAATCAAAGTATCTTTATAAATCTGCAAATAACGTAAACTTAAAATGCAAAAATTAAATTGTAAAGGAGCATAAGTTGAGTCTATTTGTATCACCTTTAATGCCGTATCGCGAGCACTATAATTATAAACCGTTTCTTCATCGGTTGCAGCAAGAGCTAAGTAGTTTGTCCACATTGGTAAAAAACTTTTAGTATGTGGCAAATTAATGTCTAAAATTTCTGGGCGACTAATTGTTTTTTTAAATGCCGCATCTAACAGTCTGTTTTGAGCTCTGAAAGCTTTTAATGAATCTTTTAACTCTGATGCTTTTTTATATGAGCCCAATACCAATTCTGCCGATGATTGATTATTTACAATTGCCTCAATATCAATTTCAATTTCAGCAATTCGATTAATCGCTAAAATATAATCCATTGAATCAATTAAAGCTTTTTTCTTTAATCTCTCCTTAATTTCTTTTTCTGGTAGCTTACCTAAATATTCGAATGGTGTATTTTTTATTTGTTTATAAAAGGTTTCCCAGTTCTCTTTACTTTCTATTTGGCTATCAACCTGACGACTAGTAACAGATTTTACTAACGTTGCTATTTTTTCAGCTCTTTGTTCTTGCAACTTATTATTAGATTCGGTATTTCCCTCTACAGAGCTGTATGTTTTAATATGAATGCGTTTTAAATAAGGTTCATATATTTTTATTTTTTTTGAAACATACTCATTTACCCAATTATAAATTTCAGTAGAATTTCTATCAAACGGGACAAATAACTTTAAAGAACCACTAAATGTATCTGTTAGAACCTCCAAATCTTTATTGTAGATATATTTTGGAAACAAGTATAGCATCTGAATATTATCTTCAGGCACAGGTCTTATATAGTTATAATAACACGAATATCCTTTTTTTACGTAACCAATATTGGTTTGATAATTTTGTTTTGTAAAATATGGTGCTATTTTATTTAAAGGAGCGTATAAATTCCTTCCATCATGTGCTCTGTTTTTTTTATATAAATCAACAAAATAAGCAGGCTTCAACATTGTTCCTTCATATGTTTCGGCACCATGTAATAAGTTATTATTAGCACAAGTAAACTGATTACGTAATACAACATCTAAATAAATAGCATCTTTAGGATCATTAAAAAAACGTTTTAAAGCTGGTAAATTTTCTGATTTTAAAAATACACTATCTCCTTCTGTTACCAACATCATTGAGCCTAAAGCCGTATTAGCATCTGTTGTATTCATACATTTACAAACACTTTCATTCCGCGGCAAAATACCATAATCAAAGTCGCTAATACCTTTATCAGTAGGTGGGATAAATGGTTTTGCTGAAAAAACCTGCGTGGCGTACATAGAACTATCTTTGCCAATTACAACGCTAATACCTTGCAGGTCATAGCTCCCATTTATCATATTTTGAAAATGTGCGGGCGAATCAAACCAGATACGAAACAAATTTTCAGCAGCTTCTTCATATGTATTTATGATGGTAATTTTATTTCCTTTTTTATTCTTTAAAGGTTTTTTTAAAAATGTTTGCGCACAGTTCTCACCAGATTTATCGTGAGTTCCTTTATAAAACTGTATACGTTTAAACGGTGTGTCTTTATTTTTTTCTTTTTGAGTATGAGTTACCTGCTTAGTTTGAAGCATGTAATTTGCCTGATCATTAGCGGCCAAAGACAATATTTTATCACTACCTAATGCTCCTACTTTTTTTTCGGCACGTAACGTATTTAATTTTTTAAGAAATAATTCCTCTATCAATTGAGTATTTACTTTTGACAGATTAATTTCCGAGTTTCCTTGCTGTGCTATAACATTTAACCCAACAAACAAATGAAAAAAAACAAAAAGATATTTAAACATATAATAGTTTTATATAATGAGATAAATGCAACTTAAATAAACATTAAAAAAATTACCAAGAACCACCTGAACCTGCACCACCTCCCATTCCGCCTCCAAAACCTCCCCAGCTACCGCCGCCACCTCCAGAAGAATAGCCGCCGCCTCCATAATGTCTGCCACTACCATAGGTCATACTTTCTGTAATCACTTCAAAAACCGCAGCAACTTCATTTATATTAAAAATTTTTAAATCTAACTTTTCAACAACATCATCATCAAGCAAAACAATTCCTGTTCCTAATTCTTTTAAATAATTAAATAATTCTTCCTTATTTTTTAAAAGTCGGTCTGTACCTTTTT
>JBBIUW010000316.1:0-3914 GCA_037440045.1 Sphingobacteriaceae bacterium | reverse complement strand
CCTGAAATTATCTTTATTTTATCCCCTTCCTTATGCTTTTGTTGAATATTTGTAACGTCAATTGTATAACCTAATTGTACCAATTGTTTGAGTTGATTAATATCTCCTTCTTTTACAATAGCCATTTCTCCACAATGTTTAACAAATCCAACTACTCCTCTTGTTTGAACTATTTTTTCTTTCTCTACTAAACATGTTTTAGTAAATACATAACCACTAATTAATGGAAATTCAATCATTTTTTTTCGATCGCTCCACTGTTTCATGGTTTTTACGATCGGAACATAGCTCTCAATACCTTTATTCAAAAGTAGTGCCATAACTTTTTTTTCAGCCCTTGAATTTACATATACGGCATGCCACTTTTTATCTGTATTAGTATTTACTTCTTCCATTAGCAATTCTTTACAGCTTCGCCTCCTCAGTCACAAACAACTAAGTAAGCAATTTTTCACATTTTCACAATCTCTGTGAAACACATTTATTTACTCCATAAAAGCAAATCATTTATCCTTAAAATAGTCATCTCATTATTCTTAAATTCCTGAGTAGGATAAACAATATACCTTATTTTTTTATTTATTTTTTTTTCAGCCTTTTCAATTTGTTCTACTAAAAAAGTTTCATTTAACTCATTTCCAATTAGAATTAAATCTACTATATCTGAATTTTGTCCATTCGCTAATTTACCTGTTAAATAAACAAACTCTAAGTTACCTACACGTTGCAATATGTAGTCCATAACATACTCTATTCCTACTATTTTTAAAATAATACGATTAATATCATTAAACAAAGGGTGATGGATGTTTGCTTTAAAAATTTTCTTATTTCCTTCCAAAAAAGAATCTAAAAAGCCAGCTTTCTCAAATTTATTCAATTCTAACCTAATACCATTAGTTGATTCACCAAACTCTTCCTCTAGATTTCGTAAATAAGCCGTGTTACTACTGTTTAAAAAAAATTTAATGAGCAGTTTAATCCGCGTTTTAGAAGATATGAGAGGCTCTATCATAATTGAGTAACAAATTTACTCAATTGAATATGATAATCAAATAAATTATACGGTATTTTTAATAGAAATAAACCAATTTACAGTTTTCTCGAGTCCGTCAAAAATGGAAACAACAGGCTCATATCCAATATTTTGATTAGCTAAAGAAATATTAGCAAAACTATCTTTAATTTCACCTTTTCTTTCGGGAAGATAATTGGGTTTTAAATCTTTTTTATTTGTTAATTCTGCAATTTTATCATAAATAGCATTTACAGAAATTGTTCCTCCACAAGCAATATTCATAATACTACTTTTAGGTAAAGTATTAGTTTTAATAACTAACATATTAGCATTTACAACATTTGCAACATATGTAAAATCTCTTGTATTATTTCCTGTCCCATAAATAGAAGCTTGTTCATTTTTTAAAACAGAAGAAATAAATTTCGGAATAACTGCCGCATATGCCCCATTTGGATTTTGTCTTTCTCCAAAAACATTAAAATAACGAAATCCTATTGTTTGAAGATCATACAATTCTGAAAAAACAGAGGCATATTTTTCGTTTGTGTATTTGCTAACAGCATAAGGTGATAATAAATTACCTGTTTTATTTTCTGTTTTAGGAAAAGTTTGGTCGTCTCCATAAACTGAAGATGATGAAGCGTAAATAAACTTTTTCACACCACATTCTTTTGCAGCAAACAGCATGTTTACAAATCCATTAACATTAACTGTGTTAGTTGCAATGGGGTTTTCTATACTTCGCGGCACAGACCCCAAAGCTGCATGATGCAAAACCACATCAATATCTTTGCATGCAAGCATACAAGAGGCAACATCTGCAATACTTGCCTCTATGAAGCTAAAATTGGCATTAGAAAATAAATGTTCAATGTTTTTTTTAAATCCAGTTGACAAATCATCTAAAACAACTACCCTTTTAGCACCATGTGAAATTAAATAATCACATAAATGTGAACCAATAAATCCTGCTCCTCCTGTAACCAAAAATTGCTTGTCTTCTAATACTTGTTCAGATACCATAGTTAAGATTTTTTGTAACCATACCCATAGCCATAACCATAGCCGTAACCATAGCCGTAACCAGAATAATAATATTTTGTTCGTTTTCGTTTAACACCATTTAAAATCAAATACAAATCTTTGATATCGTTATCTTTTACTATTTTTTCAAATAACTTCGTTATTGTTTTAGTTGCATACTTAGTATTTAGAACAACCAAATTAATATCAGAATATTGCATTAGATAAGCAGCGTCTGAAAGCATACCAACTGGAGGTGTATCTATTAATACATAATCAAAGTTTTGCTTAGCGAACTGAATCAACTCTTTCAACTTTTCAGATAAAACTAAATCTGATGGATTTGGCGATATAGGACCAGATAAGATAGTGTATAAATTTTTCACTACTGTTGGCTTAACTATCTCCTCAAGTGTATTATTACCTACCATAAATGTACTGATACCAATATCCGCATCCATCTCTAATGCTTTTTGAATTCGTGGCTTATGTAAATCTAATTCAAGCATTACCACTTTCTTTCCTCCTTTAGCCAGTATAGCCCCAATATTGATTGTTGTAAATGTTTTTCCTTCCCCAGGCCCATTGGAGGTAACTAGAATAGTTTTTTTATTAGAATTTAAAATAACATATTGTAAGTTTGTCCTTAATGTTCTAAATGCTTCAGATAAAAATGAGTTTGGACTATCTTCAACAATAAATCCTAAATTAGACACATTTTTCTGGAAAGGTAAATCTGCTATTATTGGTAATGATGTTACCTCTTTCAATTCTTCTGCAGATTGTAAAGTAGTAAACATAAATAACCTAATTACAATTATAATTAACGAAAGAGCTAAACCTATTCCTATAAATATTGAAATAATTTTTTTTCTATCTGGACTAATTATACCTTTATTTCTAGAGCTGTCGATTACTCTAATGTCTGGAACAATAGATGCCTTGGCAATTTTTGTTTTTGCTTTTTGTTGCAATAAGAAATTGTATAGTTCTTCGTTTACTGCAACTTTTCTTGAAATATTTAATACATCCCTTTGTTTTTTTGGTATTTCTCTAATTTGAGAAACATAATTGCTAATTTCATCATTGTTGTTACTAATAATTTTATATGTTGCATTTCTAGAATTATTCAAATAAACCAGCATATTTTGTTTTTGTTTCTTAATTTTTTGACGAATCTCAACTATATTTGGATTTATCTCTTTATTAGAACTCAACAAGAAACTTAGTTTAATTTGATCTGAGTATAATTCGCTTATCGCTGATTTTAAGAAACCATCATCATCTACAACATATATACTTGGAGGTAAAAACTGAGGATCTTTATCCTCAATAATGTATTTTTCTAAATCATTAATAGCACTAATCTTTAGATTTAATAATGATTTTTTACTATCAAAATCGGCTAATTTTCTAAAAAAATCTTCTCGTTCCCAATCCAAATCCAAAATAGCCTTATCTTTTTTATAGTTTTGCATAGTATCTTCTATCTCCTTTAAAGAAGAGCTCACATCATCTAATTGCTTATCAATAAAATTAATGGTACGTTCATTAATATCGAACCTAGAATTAACAGATTTATTAATATAAACTTTCGATAAAGTATCTAAAATTAAAATTGCACGTTCAGGTAAAATATCATCCATTGTTAAAACCAAAACATTAGTATAATCAGGATTTTCAACATTTAAAGATGCTTGAAACTTAGTAACTAACTTAGCCATGTCGTGAACAATAATTTGATAATCCAATTTGGTCAACAACTCATCTGATTTTTTTGAAAAACTAGCCTCCCTTTTAACCATGATGCTTAAATCAACATCTATTAAAGCTTCGTTAAACTTACCTACTTTCTTTTGTTCAATACCTC
>JBBIUW010000315.1:0-3915 GCA_037440045.1 Sphingobacteriaceae bacterium | reverse complement strand
AAGATGGCGTAACAATTACTTCTGATATTAGAAATTTAAAAGATATTGAACAACCTTTTATTATTTTGTTTTCCAACAAACAAGATGATTATATTCAAATTACAGCTTTTAATGCTGGGGCTGATGATTTCATTGTTTCACCTATTAAGCCTATATTACTGGAAGCACGTATATCTACACTTAAAAAAAGATTAGCTAACAGGGCTCAAGAAAACATTGAAGAAAAAAACGGTACTCATTTTTTTGTAGATAAAGAACAATATTTAATTATTACTCCTGTTGGAAAAATTAGTTTGCCACGAAAAGAATTTGAAATGGTAAATTTAATGTATCAAAATTCTCACAAAACATTTACACGTCAGGATTTTGCTAAACTTATTTGGAACTCTCCTGAAGTTGCCAATAGCAGAACCATTGACATTCACATCAGAAATATTCGCCGAACTTTAGGTAATGATGTTATTAAAACATCTAAAGGCATTGGGTATAGCTTTAACAGAGATTTATTGTAATTAACTCAAAGATTACTTGAAACTAAAAACATTCAAGTTTTTCTTTAGTAATCTCATAATTCGATATTAGTTAATCGTTATTTTCTTAATCATACTACCATTGGTTGATATAACTTGTACGAAATATAAACCTTTACCAAATTCGTCAAGATTAACTTCTAAATAATTATCTGTTAATTCTGTTTCATAAAGTAATCTGCCAGACAAGTCCATTATTTTAACAGCTGCTGCCGAATTTTTGGTAGTAATGTACAATGTACCGTTTTCAACAGGAACTGGATAGATTTTTACATCATCAATAAAAAAATATTCAACAGAAACAATTTTAGAATAAGAGAAAGTACCATCAATATCTGTTTGCTTTAACCTATAGTAAGATATTCCTTCTAAGGGTTTCCTATCCTCTGTTTCGTAATTTGACAATGCCTGAGTAGTACCTTTGCCCTTAATTTTAACAATGTTTTCAAAAGTAATTCCATCTTTGCTTCGTTCTACAGTATAGTAATCGTTATTCAATTCGGATGCTGTTACCCAATTTAATTTTACAATCCTATTTTTATACTCAGCTGTAAAATCAATTAATTCTATGGGCAACACCACATCATTAGCCGCTCCAAAAGTAGCAATCGTTGTATTTTGCCATACAGAGCCTCCATCAACCGATCTTTCTTTAGCAACGCCATCTGTGGTATTAGAGCCTACACTTTCATAGACTGAACCATTAGCAGGAAACGTGACTGTTTGAGCAGAACATGAACCAATCACCGAAGTTGTCATTCCATCTGGCAACTGTCCTACACTCCAAATAATCGCATCCATAATGGTTCCTGAAGCATTATATAAAATCACCTGCTCTGCTGAATTTGTAAAAATACCAACCTCACTAGCGGGTCCTGATGTGCAACCACAAGTGGCCCAATTTAAATTAGGTGTTAAGCCCGAACCTATAGAGCTGGCTACAGTATAATACCCTCCTGCTGGTATGGTTGTTCCTGCAGGAAATGTCACCGAAAAATCTCCATCTGTAAAAAACCAACAACCGATGTTAACAGCCGAACTTGATGCATTATAAAATTCTACCCACTCTGCCGTATTAGGCATATTTGCTCCATCGTTAGTGCCTGATGGATTAATCATGATTTCATTAATAAAAACTTGGCCTTTGATAATAGACGCAGATGTTACTAAGGCTATTGAAATTACAGTTCTTACTTTTTTAATGTAGTTTTTCATTTTATCTATTTATGTTTTGGTTAAAAATCATTTTAAATTTTAACCTGGTTCATGAAACGATAAAGCGGTTTTGGTAATTCCTTCGGAATTCCTGTAGGGTGTTCACTTTACACAGAATATATATTCTGATGTAAAATTAATTCACAAATGAAAAGTTATCATTTACGGTAAATTAAGAAATACTTATTTTACTGAATCTGTTACACAAATAAAACAGGCTCCTCAATTCTAACATCTTGCTTTTTAGGATAGGTGTCAAAAAGCATTTCTAATGTTTGGGTAACATTGTTAGGTTTAATAGTTGGGTTTTGATTCGTATCTGAAAACCACCTGTCAATTATCTCACTAAAGTTAGCATCTACGTCATCTAAAACAACAACACCCATTTTTTTAAGAGCTGCTGAATTACACTGTTGTTCATAGTGGTTTTTAATAGGGATACTAATTAATTTCTTTCTTAAATATAAAGCTTCCGAAGGAGTTTCAAATCCTCCTCCGGTTATTAGTCCATGACAACTTAATAAGCTTTTATTAAATAAATTTTGATTAATTGGATAATACGTAATGTTTTCATCTTTTCTGATAGAATCAACACTATCTAAAAACCAATGAAACTGAATATGTTTTAATTTCGTAAATGCCTTATATAAACAGTGCTTTTGAAAAGATGGTAAATACACCGTGACATGTTTTAAATCCTGTGTATCAGCATTGATAAATTCTTCTTTTATCACTGGAGGTAAAATAAATGTATCATAGGACTGAAAATGAAAACCAATATGATTAGTGGCATGAGCGTAATGTTTTAAAATAGTTTCTCCTGCTATACTTTTTTTATCTGGGCGCGGAGTAGCGTTTGACTGAAAACTTGCCTGGTGTCCCAACTGAACAGATGGTACTTTTTTTAATTTACAAGCTAATGAGGTTACAAAATCAAAATCATTAATAATAACATCATATTTTTCTAATGGCAAAGCAGAAGCGTCTTTAAACATCATAAAGGGTTTAATATTTCTAACCACATCAAAATAATTTAATCCACCACACTTACTGTAATGCAAACTACAACCTTTACTTCTGTATTTTATAGGCAACGAAGAATCTAAATTGGCATTGTTACCACTTAAAAAAAAATCAACTTCACCAAATTTTTTCAAATAAGGATATAGTTGATGAGCTCTACTAATATGTCCATTTCCTGTGGCCTGAACGGCGTAAAATATTTTCATAGTATTTTTAAGAAGCTAAAATTTTAGAAACTATATCTTGTTCTGTAAAGTTTTCTTTAGGATAAATTAAATCAAAGTAGTTTTTATCGTAATGAAATATTTCCCATGTACCATTATTATACTCTAGTGCTGTCAGATTTTCAATCCAATCCCCACTATTTAAATATGTTATTGAACCTTTATCTGTTTTTACTTCCTTTATTTGAGGCATGTGAATATGGCCACATACAACGTAGTCATAATTTTTCTCGATTGCCAACTCTGCTGCTGTAGTTTCAAAGTCATTTACAAAGGCCACTGCTTTTTTTACGCTATCTTTTACTTTTTTAGAGAAACTCATTTTTTCTCTTCCAAACAATTGTAATATCCAATTAATAAAACGATTGATTAATATCAATAAATCATAGCCTTTGCCTCCTAATTTAGCTAGCAGTTTCGCATACCCTTTAGTACTCGAATCAAAAACATCTCCATGAAAAATCCATGCTCTTTTACCATCTAAGTTTAAAACCAATTTATCTACAATTTCAAAATTGCCTAATTGTAAATCGGTATACTTTCTTAGCATTTCATCATGGTTACCAGTAATATAATACACATGAGTCCCATGGCTAGCCATTTTCATAATTTGGCGTAACACATCCATATGTGCACTTGGAAAATAGCTTTTGCTAAAATTCCACATATCAATAATATCTCCATTGAGTACTAATGTTTGTGGGTTAACTGTTTTAAGGTAATGTAGTAATTCCTTAGCGTGACAGCCAAATGTACCAAGATGTACATCACTAATCACTAATACCTGCAATTCTCTTTTGCTATACATTATTAGTTTTTACAAATGTATGAGCGCATTATTACCTTAATGTTTTTTGTAGATTAAGAAAACAAGAAGAAATTGTTTCTTTACAAGATAACCCCTTAATGCTATTGTCAAAAAA
>JBBIUW010000314.1:0-3925 GCA_037440045.1 Sphingobacteriaceae bacterium | reverse complement strand
TTGGGTCTCTTTGAGCTAAACAAAAACGGATGTTAGCTCCAGAAGCAACTGTAGAAAAAGTTGGCTGAGTAACTTTGCTAGCATCTGCATTTAATTTAGCAAAGTCATCATTTAATACTTGTACTTGAGATGCCGCTTGAGCAACTGAAATACTTTGAGTAGCATTAGCATATACAACATGAACTACAACTGGGATAACCGTTGGTGTTAAAGCAGTATTACTAACCTTTCCTACAGAAGCATTCGCCGCCTTATCAGCTAAATACTGTTCAATAATCTGGTTGTACTGATTCAACTCATTGATGTAATTTGGTCGAGTTTGCTGAAGATATTGATGGTGTTGTAACGTACCACAACTTCTTTGAGGCGGAGCCTGAGCAAACATTGCAACTGAAGAATATACAGCTGCTAAAATGGTTAATAAAGTTTTTTTCATCTTAATACAATGTTTAGTTGTTATGAAGTAAGGGAAGTCGTCTGATAAAATCAAGTTTTTGAGAAACTTTTAATAAAAATCGTCTAAATAAAATTTAGAACAATTTTATCTATATAAAATTGATTTTAGTCTAAAAAAAACACAATTTAATCTAAAAAGATGAATGTTAAAATCTTAGAGGTAAATTCCGAATACTGTAGGCTTTTTGAAAAAATCCGGAAGGGTGTGTTTTTTCCAAGCAGAAATTGGTTTTACTTGTATGCACTCATCACCTAAAGTAATATTGGTTGCAACTAATAATTGAGTAGTTGGCTGAAGTGTTTTTAATAAATCCTCGAATACGTTTCCATTGCGGTACGGAGTCTCTATAAAAAATTGAGCTTGTTTAAACTTTAAAGATATATTTTCCAACTCCTTTATTCTGCGAGCTCTTTCAACTCTATCAATTGGTAAGTAGCCATTAAAAGCAAAATTTTGACCATTAAAACCACTTGCCATAATTGATAAGACAATAGAACTAGGGCCAACTAAAGGCACCACTTTAATTCCTTTTTTATGTGCTATTTTAATCACCTCTGCACCAGGATCTGCAATACCCGGACAACCAGCATCACTCATGAGACCTATGTTATTTCCTTGTAATAATGGCTCTAAAAAAGAGCTCAACTCTTCTGATTTCACATGCTGATTAATCAATGATAATTGCACTTTACTAATGTCGGGGTAAGTACATTGTTTTAAAAATGCACGAGCTTCTTTAGCGTTCTCAGCAATGAAAAATGTTAGCGTCTTTATTAAGTCCAAATTCTTTTTAGGTAAAACATCTTCTAAATTGCATTCTCCTAAACCAACTGGTAATAAATATAAAGTGCCTGATACTGACATATGTTTATTTTAAATAAATTTTCTTTTCAGAATCAATAACTAGCACATCATCATCAATGAGCTTGTTTATTAATTCATTTAATCGTTTACTATTTACTGATTGAAATTTTTTAATTAAGTCATTTAGTTGAAAAGATTGATTTGACAATTCTAATTTTATATTCTCAATCAATCCCTCATCTGTTTCTAAATTACGCTTGTATTTTTCAACACACACATCGCAATACTGACAATCTTTAAAATCTGTTTCGTTGAAATATGACAAAAGTAGTCTACTTCGACATATGTTTTTTTCTGTCACATAATTAATCACGCTATTAATACGAGCTAGCGCTTTTTCTTTTAAAACAGGATAATTAATTAATTTAATATGATCAAACTTAAGATTAATTCTGTTTTGTAAAAAAATAAGTTTTGGCAAAGTGGTTTGTGGTATAAATGAAATAACGCCCTGTGTATGTAAATTCTCTAATTGAACACTTAATTCATGTTCAGAAATTTTTGCCCTATATGCAACATCCTTTTCTTTTATATGAACATATTGCTCGTATAAACCACCATAACTTCTTAATAAAACTTTAATTAGCGGTTCGTACTTTGGGAACTTAATTTGATAATTATACAAATCATCTTTTCCCATCACCATCATTACTTTTGAAGGTTCATAACCACTATCTAAAAAAGAAAAATAGCCTTCTTTTTCTAAACACTTAATGGAATTATATAACGTAACAGCATTTAAATTATAATTTCGAGTCACCTCATTAATATCGAAGCTAACCGACAAGCCTTCTCCGCTTTCAACAGGAATTTGATAGAAATTGAAGATGGCTTGATACGATTGTTTAATTTGCTCGATACTTGGTGTTTTTTCTTCATATTGTTCCTTTAAAGAAACAACATCGTAATTATTACACAACAAAACGGCATAAGCGGGTTTCTCATCCCTTCCTGCCCTTCCGGCTTCCTGAAAATATGCCTCCAAACTCTCTGGCAAATCTAAATGAACAACAAACCGAACATCTGGTTTATCTATACCCATTCCAAATGCATTGGTTGCTACAATAACCTGAGCTTTATTCTCAATCCAATTTTGTTGAATCATCGCTCTATCATTAGAATTAATTCCTGCGTGATAAAATGAAGCACTGATTTTATTTTGCAATAACCATTTACAAATCTCTTCGGTTTTCTTTCGGTTACGCACATAAACAATACCTGAACCGCCTATATTATGGATAATCTTCAGCAATCGCTCGTACTTATTTTCTTCTAACTGAACAACGTATCTGATATTTTTTCGTTCGAAAGATTGACGAAAAACTTGTTGATTTTTAAATTGCAACTTAAGCTGAATGTCTTCAACAACATCTTTAGTAGCACTTGCCGTTACAGCAATAATATTTACGGAAGGAAAATATTCTCTTAATTCTGCTATTTTCAAATAACTTGGCCTAAAATCATAACCCCATTGTGATATACAATGAGCTTCATCAATAGCAATTAATCCTATTGGTAAGTATGACAAGCGTTGGCGAAATGTTTCATTTTCGATACGCTCAGGAGAAACATATAAAAATTGTACATGTCCGTAGGCCGCATTATTTAAAGCAATATCAATTTCTTTGGCATTCATAGATGATGTAATAGCCACCGCACTAATGCCTTTGTTTTTAAGATTTTGAACCTGATCATTCATTAAAGCAATGAGAGGCGAAACTACTAAGCATGTACCTCCAATTACTAAACCTGGAATTTGAAAACAAATCGATTTCCCTCCTCCCGTGGGCAGAAGAGCCAATATATCTTTATTAGAGAGGATAGAACGAATAATATCCTCTTGCAATGGCCTGAAAGACTCATAGCCCCAATGCTTTTTTAAATAAAAATAAATATCTTGTTGTTGATTCAAACAGCCTGTTAGTTTTAAAATGCTAATTTATTATATTATAGTTCAAAAAACTAAACAAGCTTTGTTATTTAGTGTTATTGATGTTATATTAGATTAAATAATAACTCAAATAAAGATTACTATGGAATTTGTAAATCCGATTGATAAAGATAAAGTAGCCGAAAACCCCAATTTATTGGCCTATCCACATCATATTGGCAGTATTGTTATAAAACCAGAAGATAATGGAAAAATAAAATCTCGAGCTCTTACAGCCATGAGAGAACAAACCAATATCCAGATGAATCAAATTCAAAAACAAGTTGAATTATTAGCCCAACAAGCCAATGCCCTCAGAGAACGCATTGAAATGTCGGAAAAAATATACCAAGCCGATTTATCATTTGAGCCAATTATAGGACATACCTATCATTTGTATATGAAAGAAGGATTGTATAAACTATTACTCATTGGGCCTGAAGATTGGGGCAAAATGCCTAAAAGTCTTGAATATATAGGAACAGTTAAAATGCTTGGAGATCATACATGGGATGTTTTATCCAAATAAAAGATAAAACATATACTATTTAAACAAAACTTTATTTACCTTGTTTACGTATATAACAAAACAAAACCATGCGTAAAATTATCATATTCTTATCTTCTACATTAGCGTTTAGCTCTTGCATTCTTTTTCAGCCATCAGCTAAAAA
>JBBIUW010000313.1:0-3925 GCA_037440045.1 Sphingobacteriaceae bacterium | reverse complement strand
CTCCATTAGTACCTTTTAAATAAAGTTGATGCACAGAGTTATCTAAAGATATATATACACTACTATCAACTCTATTTGTTGTAGAACTGTACAAACTAAAACGCATTCTAAAAGCTTTACTTGTATCTCCCCATACATCAACCCAGTTTCGTTTTTCTGTTAAACCTGAATTAAAATTTAAGCAGGTATGCACAATAGAATCGGTTGTAGTAAATGTTTTTTGTAAATGCACTCTGTTTGTGCCATTATTTCCTGCTGATATTGCAAAGAGTTTTCCAGACCCTGTGATATTATCACAAGCCTGACTAAATAACGAATTACCATCTCTTGGTCCTAATGGGCCTCCCCAACTTAAATTAGCAACTGCTGGTTTACTAACAGAGTTGGCATAATTATAAATGTATTGCATTCCATCCAACATATCTGCCATACCTGTAGTTAACCAAAAAGCTGAAGAAGGTAATATACTTACAAATACTAAATCACTATTATAAGCTACCCCTCTAAAACGGGTATTATTACCTAAAGAACCGCCTGCACCCGAACCACCTGCAATACCTGCTACATGCGAGCCATGAGAAAAATTATTTACGTCTTGGGCTTTTGTAATAATCGATAAAGAATCATTTAACTCATTACCATATGAAAAACCAGCAGGAGGTGTTCCCCCTGCTTTCTCTTCCCAAACTCTTTTTAAACGATATGCGGCATAAGCTGTATCATAAAAGGTTGGGTGCGTATAATCAAATCCCAAATCTATTATACCAACTACAACATCTTTGCCTGTATATGCTTTTGGTAAACCATAACCTGCGTGAACCGAATCAACTCTTGTTAATTTACGAGCTGTATCTAAATTAGCTGCTAATGGTTGATCTAACTCAATATACTTAATGCCTTTTGTTTGTATAAATGCATTTACCTTTTGAATAGGCACTTGAACGGTCCAAATGTTTCCAGCTTTAGAACCCACATGAGCACCTAAAGCAGTTATATTAGTTTCTTGAAAACCATTATACACTTGTATTAATGTGCTAATATACGCTTGATGTTGCGCATCCTCACGATAAACATATTCTGACAGCATTACAGGCCTCTCGCTATAATTGTTTTGTTGTTTAAACAAATACATTTTAGTGTTAGCCGAAAACTGAGGATTAGGCAAATGATCGAATTGAGAAAATAATGAATTACTAACTAAAGCAAGTAATAAAGAGGTTATTAAACATTTCATTTTGATGATATTTATCTATGTAAATATATCAAAAAACTTCTATTTGATTTTTTATCTCAGCGACAAAGCTCCTCCAGTATAAATTAACTCTAAAGCACCACTCTCTTTAAAATCCGACACTAGTGTAGTAATTTTTGGTCTTTTATCTCCCTGACTAATTGCTATAGCAGCGGTATTTGGTGGAATTTTACCTAGATTAATTGCATACATCACTAATACATTAGAACCATTTTGTAACGACAAACTAAACTCTTTCTTTTCTTTTGTTACCTGAAAATTTTCTACAATTAATTCACCATTTAAATAAATCGAAACAATATCGCCATCAACTCTATTCTTATCATACACTTGAATTTTAACTGTATTGTCTTCAACATTCATTGTTTGTTGAACTTTATATTTTCTACCATTTAAATGATGTTTGGTAAATTTCACAAAACGACGAATCTCCTTGCGCACTGTATCCTTTTTTATCGTAGTTGTATCTTTTTTTATAATAGGTTCAATAACCTCAACCGTTACTGTTGCAGTTAAATTAGGGCAATTTTCTTGTTTACTCACTACCGTGTACGTTGTGGTTTGTTTGGGAGATACTATTACTACCGACCCTGTTTGTGCACCAAATTCCTGATTGGGGAACCATGTATAATTATTTCCTCCCGTAACGGTTAAGCTCGTTAATGAACCTTTAATAATTTGAGATGCAGAAGCTGTAATTGTTAATGCACTATCACAAACTATTTTAGATGGCTGAACATTTTCAAAATTAAAACAATCAATATTTACCCAATTGCTGATGCTACCTTCGGGCATTTGAACAGTGATGTATTTACCATTGCTTGGTGCTATAAACGAACACACTCGTTTACTCCAAACATTTAACTGGGGCACATCGGGACTGGTATACACAACCGTTCCAAAACTATTATTTGTTTCTGATACTCCAACTTGAATAGCTGAAGCCATATAACCTCCTGTTTGGCGGTCGTAAAATGAAATGCTATATTTTTTTCCTTTCACTAAATTTGTTGTTAACTCAAGGGCCACTATATCTGTGTTACCTCCTGTTAAAGCAATGTACCATGTGCCATTATAAGCACCGCTACCTCCATAGGTAGACGATTGAATAATATCCACATCGCCATAACTCCCAAATGCAGTTACTCCAGGCAACATGTTATTTAAAGCCTCATTACTTAAATTAATTTGATCGGAACCCGCACTATTATTTTCAAAATTTCCATTGATAAATTTTTGAGAAAATAATTGATTGAATAATACGCTAAAAAGGAAAATATATACTGCTCTCATATGTGCTATTTTACATTGAGATGCCTAACTATTTATTATTCCATAAAATGAGAAAAAAATTACCAAAAATCTGGTAAAATAGCCTAAAAACTTACTTGATACACATCCATATTGTTTCGTTGGATATTAAAAACTTCAAAGCCACCTGCTTGAGGAATCATTTCTATTAAATCAAACGATTTACAGCCTTTACTTAAGCCTTCAAAAATAAGTGTAAAGCCTTTTCCATCGTTTAGAGTCCATTGTGGGGCAAACGAAATGTTAAATGCCGTGAGTAGTTTTGCACGTCTATCACTTCCGTGTTCAACTAAATAGGTACTAGGCCAAATACGGTATGCTTCGCTACCATCTCCATCGCATTTGCAATGTACAATAGTTTGACGTTCCTCGCTTTCAAGCATTTTAACCTCTAACTCTTCTTCAACCTGTTCTTTAACTATTTCTTGAGTATCTACCATTGTTATGATTTGGTACTACAAAGGTACAAAACATTCATTTAACAAGCCATTTGGATTACTGTTATTTTAAATTATCCTATTGCATCCAAGCAAATAATTGCAGACATTTGTAGGCTAATGAAGAAAAAAATTGAAATACTTTCGCCAGCCAAAAATTTAGTACAAGGCATGGCAGCTATTAATGCAGGAGCAGATGCGGTGTATATTGGAGCACCTCAGTTTGGAGCTCGCTCTAATGCCACCAATTCTGTTGAAGACATCGAAGAAATGGTACGCTATGCTCATTTATTTAAAGCACAAGTATTTGTGGTTATTAATACCATTTTATATGATCATGAATTAGCTGATTGTAAAAAATTGATTTATCAATTATATGATATTGGTGTAGATGCACTCATAGTTCAGGACATGGCTATTTTAGAGATGGATTTACCACCTATTGTCATACACGCCAGCACACAAGCTAATAACCGAGACCCTAAACATGTAAAGTTTTTAGCAGATGCAGGCATGAAGCGTGTTGTATTAGCTCGTGAATTAAATTTTGATCAAATAAAAGAAATACACGAAGCCACCGATGTTGAATTAGAATTTTTTGTTTCTGGTGCACTATGTGTTTCGTTTAGTGGAAACTGCTATATGAGTATTGCAGGTGGCGAACGAAGTGCCAACCGAGGTTCGTGTGCACAAAATTGCAGATTACCATATAACCTCATCGATGGTACTGGAAAAACATTAATTGCCAATAGTCATTTATTATCTATTAAAGATTTAGACCTAAGCGATCAGTTACCAAATTTAATTGAAGCTGGTATCTGTTCTTTTAAAATTGAAGGGCGATTAAAAGATATGGTGTATGTAAAAAACAACACCTCATACTTACGTAAAAAACTAGATGCTTTTTTAGAGAACAATGATAAGT
>JBBIUW010000312.1:0-3928 GCA_037440045.1 Sphingobacteriaceae bacterium | reverse complement strand
AGTTCCCCTTAAAGTTCCTTGAGCTTGATATTTAGTACCAAATTGAACTGGCTGAGCTGGATAATTATCTGGGTTAGCTTTTGCAAGATTATCAGCAGTAGGAGCTAATAACTGTTCTTGCATTAATGTTCCGTAAACTGCTGGAGACACAAAATTAGGCATAGCCATCGTAGGAATTTTTTCAAAATCCTTAAAATCCACGCTTGCACTAATTTGTGGCATTGCGATACCTAACACTTCTTTACGCTTATACTTTGCCATTAATACGTCACTTTGCGCATTTAAATAGTTTGGACTATTTTTATAAGCATAATCAATAGCCTGTTGTAAACTAAATGTGTTTGAGTTAACATCCTGACCTTTTACGTTAAATAACATTATCGAAAAAGCGACGAGTAATGTTTTTGAATTTAATTTAATCATATATCTGTTATTATTCTTGTTCGTTAATTCCTTTATATTCATTAATTAATTGATGTCCTTTTAGAGTACAGATACCATATACAAACATGTCAAGCAAAAGTTGATGTGCTTGAGTAAAACTTATTTTATCAAAAGAAAAATAGTTTCCAAACATGAGCATATCTAGTTGAGCCATTCTATATTTTGCAACAAAATCTTCATCTACATCTTTTTGATAGTATCCTTGCGCTTTTCCATTTTTAATATTTCTTACTATATCTGTATAAGCACAGTTTTCTTTAAATTTTTGAATTTGATTAAAAGCATTGGGGTGAAATTTTTGTAGGTCTAGAAAGAAAATTGGATTGATGTGCTGTAACATCTCTCTTAAATTATTTGAAATCAAGATAATTTCGTGAATAGGATCCATAGATTGAGATGTAACCTCTTCAAAAATTTTCTCTTGTTTCGACATTTCTATTTCGCAAAGCTGATTTACCAAATCGTCTTTTTCTTTATAAAACTGATAAATCGTTTTTTTAGACATTCCCAATTCCTTAGCAATATCATCCATTGTTACACGCTTTATTCCGTACTTAAAAAAAAGCTCTAACGATGTTTTTAATATTTTTTCTTGTGGTTCCATTTACAAATCGGAGACAAAACTAAAGAAACTATTTTTGTTCTGCAAGTTTCCTAAAGTTTTTTTTGGCTTGATAATTGTTAAAATTTTTAACGATTTAGATAATTCTGTAATTTTTCTGAATATTTTTTATTTGTCGATTAAAAAAACTGCTATATCTTTGAAAAACTTATGTTTACAAGACAATCATTATTCATATTACTGTTTTTAACGTTTTTTAATAATGTTAAATCACAGATTGACACCTCTTTTTGGTTTTCGGCACCTGACATTTCTCAGGGCTTAGGGGATCGTCCTATTTTTTTATATTTTAACACCTACTCGCTTGCTGCAACAGTAAAAGTTTCGCAACCTGCAAACGGGGCTTTTGTTACAATAACAAAAAATATTGCCGCCAATTCTATCGATTCGGTGGATTTAACTTCATTTATTACCTCTATAGAAAATTCAACTGCTAATACAGTGCTTAACAGAGGCTTATATATTTCTTCTACTCAAAAAATATCTGCACTATATGCTATAAAAGGGACCAGTAATAAAGAACATTTTAGTTTAAAAGGACCTAAAGCACTCGGTGTAGATTTTTATGTTCCTATGCAAGAATTTTGGAATCAAGCACCTGCTACATCTCCAAAATCGTTTTCATCAATAGAAATTGTGGCTTCCCAAAATGGAACAACTGTTTTAATTACACCCAAAACAAATATTATAGGACATGCTGCAAATGCAACCTATTCAATATCTTTACAAAAAGGGCAAACCTACTCTTGTCAAGATACCGCAAGATCAGCCACTACAAGTTTAGCTGGTTCTATTATTTCTTCTGACAAACCAATTGCATTAACCATTCAATCAAGTGGTTTAAGTCAGTCTGGTTGTTTGAGTTCTGTAGGAGATCAAATTACCTCTACCGCTTATATTGGAACTGATTATATTGTTAATAAAGGGAGAGCCTCTACTGAGAAAATCTTTGTGATGGCTACTCAAAACAATACACAGATTACAATTAATGACGGAACTACTACAACACATGTATCTAATTTTGGCGAGAATTTTATTTACACGACTGCTCAAAACATTACATACGTAAATGCTAACAAGCCTGTTTATGTGCTTCATGTTTCGGGCGCTGGATGCAGATTAAGTGGTGCTCAATTACCACCTTTTTATTGTGCTGGTACTTACACTTCTTCTTTTACAAGAACTTCATCCGATTCTATTGCATTAAACTTATATACCAGAACTGGTTACGAAGGAAATTTTGCCTTAAATGGAAATGCGTCTTTAATACCTGCATCTGCATTTACAGTTGTTCCTGGTACTTCTGGAAGTATTAAATCTGCAAGAATATATTATAATACAACTACAATCCCTGTAAATTCTCATAATGTTGTTACTAATTCTGGTGACATATTCGGATTAGGCGTTATCAATGGTTCAACATCTAGAGGAAGTGCGTATTCATATGTATCAGAATTCACTTCGTATCCTTCGATTAACGCTGGTAGTAATTTCACTATCTGTTCTAACGGAGCTATTAATTTAAATGCTCAAGTGGGTGGGGGTAATGTTGCAGGTATTTGGTCTACAAATGGATATGGTACTTTTAATGGAGGTTTTACGGCTCTTACAAATACGTATACTCCTAGCCAGCTGGATACTACAGTAAAACCTGTAAAATTATTTTTAACATCTAATGGTCCTTGTCCTCAGAGAAAAGACACCCTTTTATTGACTGTTAAACCAGCTCCTTTAGTTAATGCATCTGTTGATCAAATTGTTTGTGGGAACAATAGTGCAGTTGTTTTAAATGGGTCTGTGTCTGGAGGCTCATCAACAGGTATTTGGACAAGTACTGGAACAGGAACATTTACTCCAAATAATACTACACTTGGAGGCACTTACTTACCTAGCACGGCTGATACAGCTGCTGGTACAGTGAAGCTAATTTTAACGTCTACAGCTAATGGAATATGTGCTCTTATGAGAGATACGATGAAAGTAACCATTACAGATATACCAACGGCAAATGCTGGCCCTGCAAGTGCTTCAGTTTGTGCAAATAACCCAACCGTTACTTTAAATGGAACAATAGGAGGAATTACAACAACTGGTAAATGGACATCTAATGGATCAGGAAGTTTTAGTCCGAGTAATATACAATTAAACACAAGCTACATACCAAGTGCTGCAGACATTAGTGCCGGACAAATTAAATTATATTTAACATCAACAGGTAACGGAACATGTTTACAAGCAAAAGATAGTATACTAATTGTATTTACTAACCCACCTACAGTTAATGCAGGCGCAGATATTTATGTTTGTAAAAATAAATTAACCGCTGTTCTCTCAGGAACAGTATCTGGAGCTTCAACAACTGGCATTTGGAGTGGTGGTACGGGTACTTTTACGCCAAGTAACTCTGTTTTAAATACTACTTATACACCAAGTGCTGCAGAAGTTACAGCAGGAGTCGTTAATATATCATTAACATCAACTGCTAATGGAAACTGCAGCGCAGTTAGCGATCAACTTCTTATCATATTTAATAATGCACCAACCGTTAACGCCGGTATTGATTTATCTGCTTGTAAAAATAATGCAGCTTCTGTTTTAGCTGGGGTTGTTTCTGGAACTACAACTACAGGTATTTGGAGTGGCGGTACTGGAACTTTTTCTCCAAATAATACAGCTTTAAATGCTACTTACAATCCTAGTGCTGCTGACCTTACTGCTGGCTCAGTTACTTTAACGCTAACTTCTACTAACAATAGTAATTGTAATGCGGTTACGGATAACATGATTATCAACTTTACTCCTTCTCCTGTAGTGAATGCAGGTTTAGATAGAAGTATTTGTAAAAATAATGCCGCTACAGTT
>JBBIUW010000311.1:0-3948 GCA_037440045.1 Sphingobacteriaceae bacterium | reverse complement strand
CTACACGTTTCTTTGATGACCAAAATGCTGCAATTAATTGGTTGCATTCAATATAAACTTGAGTAAATTAATCATTATAATAAATCTGTACAAAATTGCATCTATTATTTGACGAAACACATTAGAGTTTATTGATGAAATAAATACATTACATTTGTATAAGTAATTAATTTTAGGTTTTTTAATTTTATCAAATCCAAACAGTGTGGCATTATATCTATGAACTAATATTACGGTAAACACTGTTTCAAAATGGAAATTAAGACTGTTTGCAACCTTATAGCTCATTTATGAAGACACTCATAATCATATTTTCTTTTTCATCAATTATGTTTTCTTGTAAGCAACAAGTAGTTGAAAGACCTGTGTATACAAACATAGACCTAAGTTGGGGTAATGGGTGGACAAAAATAATTTCTGTTTTTATTGACTCAACTAAAAATGTAAAAATCTCAATTGATGAAATAAACAAAAAATCTTCTTTTTATAATGTTTGTAAAAATAAATCATTTAATAAGCACCGCGTTAACCAAGAATTATGAAAAGGAAATTGGTACGCCAATTCCCGATGGTGAAATCTCATGTATAATAGTAGAATCTAAAACCAAAAAATTTGCTAGTGTAATATTTGAACCTGGCATTGCAACTGAACTAGACTCTGTAATAAATATATTGACCAAGCTAGACAATTACAAATTAAATAAAAGCACAGATAGTACATTTATTTTCAAAAGTTATATTGCAATTAAACCTCCGCCACCTTTAATGGAGACGGTTAAATTTGTGCCGCCCATAATTAAAAACGACGAAGTAGAAAAACAAACGAAGCCCTGATAACAGCAGTTTTACTGACAACAAGGCATGCTACAACAGCAGTGGTTTCATAAAAGACAGTTGTTTTTGCTTTGAAAAAGTCCATTATATATTTTATCTTTGTTGTTAATGTTTGGTTGACGAATGACCTAACAAGTTCTAGCTATGCCAGCCGTTAGCTATAACCACAAAATACAAGCAAGTTGAGAAAATTTTTGATATTGATTTTTATATTACTGTTAGCGCCATTAATTGGAGGGTTTTATGGAATTATACACGACCAATTAACTTATACTATTTCACCTGAATATTACACGAAATTTAAATTTTATCAATTTGGGCTTATAGATATTGGCAACGAAGCCGTTTTTCCAAATCCAAGAATAGATGTTTCAATAGTTGGTTTTATGGCAACATGGTGGATGGGGCTACCAATTGGACTAATTTTAAGTTTATTTGCATTGTCGCACAAAGACAACAAGCAAATGTTTATTATAACTCTTAAAGCAATTATTTTAACTATTGTTGTAGCATTCTTTACTGGACTTATTGGACTTGTATTTGGTAAACTTTATCTTGCTAACACTGGTGTAAATTGGTCGTTGCCTGAAAATCTTATTGACACAAAGAATTTTATAGCAGTTGGTTCAATGCACAATTTTAGTTATCTAGGTGGACTAATAGGACTTATAGTAGGAATAATATATATCCTAAAACAAAAACGAAAGTATTCAAGCATTTAAATATACACAGAAGATAGTCACAGATTGAATATATGACTATCGCTTTCCGGATTTTCAATACTTTTGTTCATATTTACTATTACAGAAAAATTAAACAAAAAAAGTTGCACCGCATATGCATAAATCAAGGCTAATTTTACTTATTATTTTTCTGCTAGTTTTTTTTGGAGGACTATTTCTTCTTATTTTTCCTGACCCCGTAAATACATCTCAACAGTTCACTATTACTCAAGTTGACAAAGGGGCAATTCTTTATCTAATAAAAAATCCTAAGCAAGGCAGTATACATGCACTTTCAATTCAAATCCAGGGTAATTTAGATGGGAAAGCAATTATAACAAAAGCTTATTCAAAAAATTCCTTAGAGATTTCCGATACTATTTCGAATAAGGTAGATTTGAATATGAGTGGAGACTGGTATCAAGACACGTGCTATATTTTATACAGACCTCTGACTTGTAAGACAGGGGAATTAAAAATAAACTATAAGTTTTTTGGAATGAATAATCCTTGAGAATACACCTGAATTTTGCACAGATACAATCACATAGATTTTTGCGGAATAATTCTGAGCCTTTGGCTGCTCCTTTGAAATGTAAAAACATGTTAAACTCTTAGTACTAATTTTTCATTGTAACAATAGTAATGAGTTCATTTGAATGTTTGTAATGTTAATATATTAACTATGTATGAAGTGAAAAAAGTAATCCAATTTTGCATAAACAGCTACAAAAGATTACTTTTGTAAAATCGATTAGTTAGCGGTCAGTTAGCGGACAGACCTCTTGGCAGACAAAATACATAATGACAAATATCCTACTCCATATAAAACAACTGTTCGACAAGAAAAGTACTTCGCTGACAAGGGAAACCAAAATCGTATTAAATGTAAATTACATCATTATCGGACTTGAGATTTGGGTTAATTTATACAGAGCGCAATTTGAAGAATACGACAAAAATTGGGCGACAATTTTATTTGCACTAGCATTATCAGCTGTTACATTCACCATCTTGACAATTTTGGGGTTTAAAAGAAAACACTGGTTGAAAGACAATTATACAGGGACATTAATATTCTTGCTGACATGTTCACCTATTACAGTTGGACTTGTGGTTTTCAATTACACACAGAATCTTTAAACAAACATTCGGTAGACAAGTGTTCCAAAAGCAAACGGGGCTGCTTGCACATTTGACTTAACAAATAAAGATTTTTATAAATTATAGAATGGAATAAATTTACAAAATAATACTCCATTAGGTAAAAAGAAACTTGATAGTGTTCATTAAACTATAAACAACAAAGAATGAAAATATTTAACATAAGAATAATATCAACTACAATTATTATGTTAATATACTCATTTTTAGCTAAGGGGCAAACAATATCCGGTACAACATTTTATAAAATGTCAAACGAACCTTTTCCTTTAGTAAATATTCTATTACTTGATTCAATAAATAGTAATATATTAAGTACTACCAAATCCGACTTTGATGGCAACTTTAAATTTGAACATATTAAAAATGGGCACTATAATTTAAAAACAACTGATGTTGCATACGGGGATTCAACGATTCCTATTATTGTTAATGGCGATATAAAAATTAAAATAATAATACTTAAAGAGAACTGTATTTATAATAAATCCATCAACAATAAAATTTGTCCAAAGTGTCATAGAAAAGATAAAACAATACCGATTATTTATGGACTAATAATTGGTCATGAAAAAAAGAATAGCAAGAAGAAAAGATACTATATAGGCGGATGTCAAATAACTGATTGTGACCCAAATTGGTTTTGCATTAGAGATAATTTTAAATTTTAATTATACACTATATAGAAACGAAAATCATATAAAACAAATGCGTGCCCTACAACTACTAACCGCATCTAAAACTTATGCGAGCAGATGCACAAACATTTGCAATAATTGCCGCTACGCGAAAGACATTCATTTTGCATTGCAAATGCGTAGAAACATTTTATCTTTGTTATTGATAGTCGGTTGATGAATGACAACGAAAAATAAAATAATGATTTCTTTAATATGCCTGGTCGACTTCTTGATAATTTGGTATTTAAGAGAAAGTATACGAACTGGAGGTTCAGACAAGGGAATTATCTTATACTGGTTTTTCTATCCTTTAATTATGGTTGCTAATTTGATTCTCATGTTTGTAACGACCAAAAACAATCCAGAACTTAGAAAATACATTACTTATATATTAATTATATTGGCAATTCTATTCTTACCTCTATTATTTACTATATATTGAAGAGTTATCAACTAAAAATTGAAAGCAAAGAAAATTTAAACTGGATAGCAATAAAATGAAAACAATATTCATTATAACATTTGTAAGTTTCCTTAACACTTTCTCA
>JBBIUW010000310.1:0-3950 GCA_037440045.1 Sphingobacteriaceae bacterium | reverse complement strand
TATATCTTCATTTACGGCAGCTAACTGGAGCTTCATCAGTTACAGGAGTTATTTCGGTTACCCCATCGGCTAATTCATGTATAGGAACTCCTATTAATTATTCTGTAACAGTTAATCCAAACCCAGTGGCTCCATCTGTTACAAATCCTACTGTATGTCCTGGTTCAACAGTAACATTTACAGCTACGGCTCCTGGAGGAACATATAACTGGTTTGATAACAACGTAGGTGGAACTTTATTATCTACTAACTCAGTTTATACAACTCCTGTTTTGACTGTGACTACAAATTATTATGTTAATGTTACAAATGCGTTTGGTTGTGTTAGTCCATTTTCAACAGTAACAGCTAATATATTAAACGTACTCGCTGTAACAGCATCACCTAACCAAACTATATGTGTTGGGGCTAATGCTACCTTAAGTGTTAATCCTAACGGTGCAGGTTATTCTTACTCTTGGGATTCTCCATCCTCAGCAGCATTTTCTTCAAATGCAAATCCAGTAGTTACACCAACAGCAACAACTATGTATAGTGTAACTGTTACTAGTCCAACTGGATGTACTGGCGTTAGTCAAACGCAAGTTTTTGTGAATCAATTGCCAATAGCTTATGCTGGAAATCCAATATCATATTGTAATGGGCAATCAGGAGTTATTGGCTCTGCACCAATTTCAGGTTATACGTATTCTTGGAATCCGAGTACTGGATTGAGTAGTGCTTCAGCATCTAATCCAACTGTTACTTTAAGTAATACAGGTGCAAGTCCTGTAATATCAACTTACACACTTACTGTTACTCAAAATGGATGTCAAGCAAGTAATCAAGTTCAAATTACGGTTAATCCTATCCCTCAATCTGTTGCTGGTAGCCCAATTACATTGTGCGCAGGGCAAACAGGAACTATTGGTACAACGTCTAATGCTAATTATTCTTATGTATGGAATCCGGCTACAAATTTAAGTAGCGCATCTGTTTCTGATCCGTCTGTAAATGGTGTTAATTCTGGAACAAGTCCAACGAATGTTACATATACAGTTACAACAACAGAAGTAGCAACTTCATGTCAATCAAGTGCTCAAGTAGTTGTTAGTGTGTTGCCATTACCTACAATCAATACAGGACCATCTGTTGGTGCTTGTGTAGGAGGTAGCAGCGTGCAAGTTAGTAGTACAATTGGTGGATCGGCTAACGGTGTTGTTTGGACTGGAGGAACAGGCAGTTTCAGTTCTAGTAATACTGTTTTAAATCCTGCTTATACACTGGGTGCGAGTGATTATACAAACAGTTCAATCACATTAACAGTTACGGCTATTGCTACTGCACCTTGTCAAAATGTGAGTTCTACGGTGCAGATAGATTTTTATAAATTACCTGTTATAAGTTTCATTGATGATAATCCAAGTGGTTGCCCTGAGCACTGCGTTAATTTTACAGATCAATCAACTATATCTGCTCCTGATAATATTCAATCATGGTTATGGAGTTTTGGCGACGGAGGAACAAGTTCTGCACAAAATCCTTCTCACTGTTATTCACAAGCAGGATTATACAGCGTTACTTTAACAGCAACAAGTAATCATTTTTGTTCAAGTACACTATCAATTCTAAATATGATAGAGGTGTATCCAATGCCAGTAGCTTCGTTTTATGCAGATCCTTCATATGGTACAGTAACAGATCCTAATATTTCATTTGTGAATACATCACAAGGAGCTTCAACTTATGTATGGGGATTTGGTGATTCTTATTCTGGAGGGTTGAATAATTCATCCACTGCAGTTAATCCAAGTCATACATACTCAGTAGCAGGAGAATATGTCGTAACTTTAATAGCAACATCTAGTCATGGTTGTGAAGACAGAGTTTCTGTACCTGTTGAAATTAAACCAGAATTTACATTTTATATTCCAAATGCATTTACACCAGAAGGACCTGATGGTATTAATGATATATTCACCGGAATGGGTATTGGAATTGAGAAATATGAAATGTGGGTGTTTGACAGATGGGGAGAGAAAATATTTTATACCGATGATATTTATAAAGGATGGAATGGTAAAAAAACAGGTAACGATAATATAGTACAACAAGATGTGTATATATGGAAAGTGAAATTAACCGATGTATTTGGTAAAAAACATGAGTACATAGGGCATGTAACGTTATTAAAATAAAATAAAAAAAGCCGCTAATTTTATTAGCGGCTTTTTTTATTTGGGAATTTTTAATGAATTAAAAGAGTGTTTTAGCTTTTGAAATAGCAGAACTTAAACCTTCTAATTTACTACCACCAGCTTGTGCATAGAAAGGTTGGCCGCCACCACCACCATTGATTTCTTTAGCTAAATCGCGGATGATGTTACCAGCATTTAAGTTTTTTTCTTTTACTAAGTTGTCATCTATAATAACAGAGATGCTTGGTTTGCCTTTTACTTCAGCACCAATAACGCATACACAGTTCTCAACTTGATTTCTGATTTCAAATAAAATGTTTTTAATTTCTTCAGCACTGTCAAACGAAATTTGTTCAACAATTATATTGATGCCATTTTTATTTTGAACCTTAGATAATAAGTTTTGCTTAATGCTTTGCGCTTTTTCTTTTAATAAAGCTTGTAATTGTTTTTGTAACTCATTATTTTCTTCAACTAAGTTACTTAAGCTTTTTACAACATCTTTATTATTTTTCAAAATAGTTTTTACTTCGTTTAAAGTTGCGATTTGATTTTCGAAAAACTCCTCAGCTTTTACAGCAGTAACCGCTTCTAAACGGCGAATACCAGCGGCAACAGCACCCTCAGAAATAATTTTGAAATAACCTATTTGCCCAGTTGCTTTTACATGTGTTCCTCCGCATAATTCTATTGAATAGTTTTTGTCAAATTCAACAACACGAACTATATCACCATATTTTTCGCCGAACAATGCCATTGCGCCAGTTTTTTTAGCGTCGTCAATACTCATTTGTTGAATATTACTTGCAATGTTTTCGCGAATTTTTGTATTCACTATTTTTTCAATTTGCGCTAACTCTTCGTCTGTAATTTTAGAGAAGTGAGAAAAATCGAATCGTAAATAGTCTTCATTTACTAAACTTCCTTTTTGCTCAACATGTGTGCCCAAAACCGAACGTAAAGCCGCATGTAATAAGTGTGTAGCGCTATGATTATTTTCAGTAAGAGACCTTTTTGTTTTATCAACTTTTGCTATAAGGACTCCGTTGTATTCAGGAAGTTTATCACAGAAATGTATTATAAGGCCATTTTCTTTTTTAGTATTAGAAACATATATTGTTTCTTTTTCATTTGTTAATGTACCAGAGTCGCCAACTTGCCCGCCACTTTCAGCATAAAAAGGAGTTTTATCTAATACTAGCTGAAACTGTTCTTTGTTTTTAACAGTTACTTTTCTTGATTGTAGAATATTTACTTCACATTCTAAAGTATCGTAACCTACAAATTCAGTTTTTACAATATACGAATCGTTTATTTTTTCTAATATCTCATCTAAAGTATATTCTTCATCTGTATTATTATTTCCTGAAAAATTACTCCAATCTTCTGTGCCAATTGATGTTGCTGCGCGAGAACGATCTTTTTGCTCTTTCATTAAAGCGTTGAATCCAATTACATCAACTTTAATTCCATTTTCTCTGGCAATAAGCTCAGTTAAGTCTAATGGAAAACCATATGTATCAAATAATTCAAACGCATGTTTACCGTCTAAAATTTTTTCTTTACCAACAGCAGGGCTAAAACCAATAAAGTTAAATATCATCTTAAGTTTTTCTATGCCCTTTTCCAAAGTTTTATAAAAGGAAACTTCTTCTTCTTTAATAACTTTTTCAATTAATATTTTTTGAGTATTTAATTCAGGAAATTGTTGTCCTAATTGGTGAGCCAAGGTAGGAACAATACGATACATGAACGGCTCCTTAATATTTAAAG
>JBBIUW010000309.1:0-3956 GCA_037440045.1 Sphingobacteriaceae bacterium | reverse complement strand
GAAGAATTAGCAGCTACTGTAGTAGATAGAGCACTTGATTTAGCTGGTTTTGACATCAATAGTTTTCGATGGGCTGAGTAATTATCTTAGGTAACTATCAAATATATTTCACAAATATTCATGAATCGAATTGTAATTATCACTATAGTGATTCAGTTTTGTTTTTTAGGGTTATCTGCTCAAAAAAAAGCAACCTGCGATTCATCTTACTATGTTAAATACAAAGACAAACTCATTATCGCTATTTTTCAATCGTACCGAAGCTATGGCATGGATTTAAGTCAACAAATAACAAAAGACTCATTAAAACAATCCAATGTTAACTATTCGGCCGAATCAAATTTAATTTCAGGAATAGAAATCAATTACGATAAATTCAATCTCTCACTTGGCTTTAAGAATCCATCAGGTCAAATAAAACAAAAAGGAGATACTAAATTTAGAAACATAGGGTTAAACTTTGGAGGTGATAAATGGATTTTAGAGAACTCATACAGAAGTTACAAAGGATTTTATAATAAAAACACCTCATCCTATGATACCAGCTTTAAAAGAACAGGAATTTATGATCAATATCCACACATTACATCCGAATCGTATAAAACAAAATTTTTATTCTTTACCAACTCAAATAAATTTTCTTTCAAATCTGGATACTCTTGTATTTGCCACCAATTAAAATCTGCTTTTAGTTTTGTACTATCTGCCAATATTTATTATAACCGAGTAAATTCAGATAGTTCATTTTTTCCACTTCCTGTTA
The DNA here is from genome assembly GCA_037440045.1 of Sphingobacteriaceae bacterium. GTDB lineage: Bacteria > Bacteroidota > Bacteroidia > B-17B0 > Aurantibacillaceae > UBA4416. The sequence goes on along the minus strand of JBBIUW010000309.1, from coordinate 3,193 downwards.
GAAATTATTATGGCAGTCAAAAATCTTTAAACGGATTAAACGTTTTTGCATTTTCAGTTTATGGCGGAGGAAGTGTAAATATAGTTTTATGGAAATCTTTTTTCATGAATTTCACCTTAATAATTGGTCCTGAAGAACAATGGAGAAATTACCATTACTTGGATCCTCATTCATCTAAAACACTATTTTACACTTCCATTTCAGGAGATTTTAGAGCTTCAATTGGTTTAAACTTCAAACACTTTTTTGTTTTACTGAATGGTTCCTCAGATTTTAGTTGGTATAATGGCAGTCAAGTAAGTTATTTATCAAAATATGGAGCGATAAACTTTTTAATAGGCGCAAGAATCCCTAATAAAACTCCAAAGTTTTATAAAAAAATTCAAAATAGTAAGTGGTATAAGAAATTTTAAAACTTCAAATGTTTTACTGAAATACCTGCTCTTTGTAATTCTTTTAATGAATCAATACCTATTCGTAAATGATCATTAACAAAATCATTAGTTACTTTTTTATCACTCTCTTCGGTTTTAACACCTTCAGGAATCATTGGTTGGTCACTAACTAAAAGCAATGCTCCAACCGGTATTTCGTTATGAAATCCAACACTAAAAATAGTAGCTGTTTCCATATCTATAGCCATTGCTCTGATAACTCTTAAATATTCTTTAAATTCTTCGTCGTGTTCCCAAACTCTTCTATTAGTAGTATACACAGTACCTGTCCAATAATCTCTACCGCTTAAACGAATGGTATATGATATTGCTTTTTGTAAATTAAATGATGGCAAAGCTGGTACTTCGCTTGGAAAATAATCGTTTGACGTTCCCTCTCCTCGGATAGCTGCTATGGGTAAAATTAAATCTCCGATTTGATTTTTCTTTTTTAATCCTCCACATTTACCTAAAAACAATACTGCTTTTGGGTTTATGGCTGTCAATAAATCCATAATAGTAGCAGCCATGGCACTACCCATACTAAAATTAATAATTGTAATATTATCAAATGTAGCTGTTTGCATTGGCCTATCATTCCCTTCAACTTCCACTCCATTCCACTCTGCAAACATTTTTACATAACCTCCAAAATTGGTTAATAATATATATTGTCCAAAATCTTCTATCTTTTTTCCTGTATAACGTGGTAACCAGTTATTTACAATTTCTTCTTTCGTCTTCATCTCTATCTGATTTTTTAATTAAGCTAAGATACAAAAGTTTTAGTAATGGTAACAACAATATAATTTTACCATATCTTTATCAAATTAATTATATAAAGTGGCTTTTGTAAATTTAAACTTCCCCCCTGTTAATTTTCGTTTTCAAAAAAACGACAAAGGCAGTTTACAATTATTTGATATCATTCGAAAAAAATTTATTGATGCTACTCCAGAAGAATGGGTAAGACAACACATTGTGCATTTTTTAATTCAGCACAAGCAAACACCCGCATCAATGATTTCAATTGAAAAGCAACTAATTTTAAATAACACCAAACGTAGAACAGATATTGTGGTTTTTAACTCTAACCTAAAACCATTATTAATTATAGAATGTAAAGCTCCTGATGTTGAAATTAATCAATTAACCATTAATCAAGCGTTACGATATAATATGGAACTGAAAGTACCATATATTTTTTTAAGCAACGGATTACAACACATTTGTATAAAATTAGATTCCGACAGCCCAAAGCTGTTAAAAGAACTTCCGGACTACCAAACTCTTCTAAATTTTTAGATTAAGCTCCCAATTCTGTAACCTTTTTGTAATTAAGAGGTTAAACAATTTAGGATTAATTAAAATCGTTGAATTTGTTAATAACTTAAGACTTATTAACAGGTTTTGACAATGCTTTTATAAAATACTTGCAAAACTCAAACCAAAAGTAAATACGTGAAAACTAAAAACATATCAGCTTTTATCCTAATGATGTCATTATCATTGGGTATGAATGCGTTTTCACCAAACACTTTAGGAGAGTCAAAGATTGCGCCAAAGTCTATTTTTACATTTAATACATCAAATCCCGATGAAAAACCTGTAAAAGATGATGGGAAAAAGAAAGTAGTAAAAAAAGATGATACTACTAAAACGGCAATCAACCCTGCTATATTAGCAATTACCAACGAAGAACATGAACATGATGAGAATGAGGAAGTTGATTCATTATTAGCATTCCCTTCAAACGATTTATATTCATCTTGGGACACAACAGTTATTCACCCTTATTCATTTGCAGAAAGCTTTAAACAAGATTCAGCATTAGTAAGGTTAACAGAGCCTACAGATTGCGGTTTTGTATTACCATTTAATGGAAATGTAACTTCTGAGTTCGGCTGGAGAAAAAGAAGACCTCACTATGGTACTGATATTGATTTAGAAACTGGCGATACTGTAATGGCTGCTTTTGATGGCATGGTGCGTATTGCTAAATTAAACAGAAGCTATGGTAATGTGGTTATCATTCGTCACAAAAACGGATTAGAAACTGTATACGCTCACTTATCAAAAATATTAGTTGAACCAGGACAAGTTTTAGAAGCGGGTCAAATTATTGGTTTAGGTGGTAATACTGGACATTCATTTGGTGCACATTTACATTTTGAAATGCGCTATTTAGGACAAGCAATTGACGCCGAAGACTTTATTGACTTTGCTGCAGGAGCTTTAAAGAAAAATGAATTTGTTTTTACAAAAGCGGATGTTGAAAATAAATACGATTTAAGAGCCTTGCATTCTCGTCAAAAAAGAGATTTAAACTTAGCAAGAGTATCTGGTTCTAAATCAAAAGGAGGTAGAGTTTATACTGTAAAAAAAGGAGATACATTAGGTAGAATTGCACAAAGAAACCACACAACTATTAAAGCTATTTGCAAGAAAAATGGTATTAAACAAACTAAAGTTTTACGTTTAGGTCAAAAAATACGAGTATAAACTAAAAATACAAAAACAAAAGCCCACTAAAACAGTGGGCTTTTTTTATGCCAAATAAAACGGTAATTTTGATTAATAAACTATGAAACACTATGAGGCTGTATTTACATGTCACACTTTTGTGCTGCTTTCTTTTTGTTACATTAATTAAGGCACAAACAAGTTCTGTATTCTTTCCAAGCTATCAGCCTTATGCTGCTAATCCCATTATTAAATATGGTGATGGGTTTGCTGATGCTGCATGGAACGACCCGTGT
>JBBIUW010000308.1:0-3964 GCA_037440045.1 Sphingobacteriaceae bacterium | reverse complement strand
TTCTTTTGAGATGATACTAACTCCTCCTCCAGAGGTTCCTAATAGTACATTGCCATTATTATCTTCTACTATACTTTTTATAATGGATTCGCTAATTCCCTGATCCCAGAAACAGCGTGTAAATTTTTTGTTTTTAAATTTAAATGCACCTCCTCCATAAGTTCCCGACCAAATGGAACTGTCTGATGTTTTATAAACACTAATTACTTTTTCTTCTTCTAATCCAGATTTTTGATTAAAACTCAATGAACTTTTATTATTAACTGCTACTAAACCATCATTTAAAGTTCCTACCCAAAGGTTTTCGAATTTATCCTGAATAAAACATAAAGGATTGTTGCCAAAAAAACCTTGACCATTACTTAGCCAACTAATGTTTTTTTGAGAATAATCATTTTCATTTGTGTTTTTATCTATCGGAACTTTTAAAAATCCAAATCCGTCTGTGGCTAGATATATGTTCCCATCATTATCCTTATGAATATTAACAAATCTGTATATCTCACCAATACCGCTAACAATCGAATCTAACTTCAAATAGTTTGCATAAAAACCAGTATTATTAATAAAATCAAATTTTATTTCTGCAATCCCATTTCCCCAATCACTTACTAATAAATTTTTTCGTTTGTCAAACTTTATACAACTTATGGATTCTCCTTTAAATAAATTTGAAGAGTTAAAATTAACAACCCTTACTAATTTTTTATTTATAGTAGTTGAAGATGCTGAATTTTGAATCAGAACAAACTTGGGAATTTTTGTGGAGATGTTTTTTTCAATAAAAAACAAGCCTTTTTTATTTGTAGAAATCCAAAGGTTACCATCTTCATCAAACTCAGCATCAGTGGGAGATTGAGAGGTGATGTTTGGAATAGCAACAGAATCAATACTATATGTTGGTTTTGAAATGTCTAATAAATAATATCCTTTATTTGTGATGATGTGTAATACTTCTTTATCTACTAAAATCTTTTTTACATTTCCGTTTATTTTTTGATAAATACTTTTGTTTTCTATTTTATTTCCTGAGTATGAACAAAAACCCTTTCTTGTTCCAATAAATAGTTTTTCTGATGTAAACAACAAGCCTGTAATATCATTTGCTGGCAAGCCATGGGTTGTTGTAAAGTTTTCGAAAGTTTTTCCATTAAACTTTGATAGGCCGTAATTTGTACCAAGCCATAAATTTCCATAGTCGTCTTGTTCTATTTGCTTTACAGTAGATTGTATCAATCCTTCTTTTACAGAAAATTTTTGCAGATTCATTTTTTGAGAGAATCCTACAACAACAGTTAGTAAAAAAACTACTATAATATAACGACTTATCTTCACCTTAAGTTTATCAACACAAGTTTAACTAAAAAAAGGTGAAAAAAACAGTTTTTATCTAAAATAATGCGGTAAGCCCAGCATGTATTTTTCCTATTCTTAAATCAAATCCGTTTCCTTGTTGTTTTCCTATAGCGTAACTTAAATTAAAAATACCTGCTTTTGTCTCAAAATTAATTCCCGCACCTACACTTATAGGAGTATCGTCAAATCTGCTATTTACACTATGATTTTCGTACCAAGCCCCTTCTCCAAAAACAAATAAATTAGAATTTCTTTCAAACAAAAAACGATACTCAATCGTTGGTATAACATAAGAAGAAGCATATATGCTTTCTTCATCAAATCCCCTTAAGGTTCTTAAACCACCTATTCTAAACAATTCATTTTTATAAATTGTATTTCCAAATACACTACCAAATTGTGATGATATTTTAACGACATGGTTCTTAACCACATTAATGTATCCTACCATTGTACCTTCAATCTGGTATTGAGATGTTTTAAGGTTAAGATTAGTATAAGCTGCATCATTTACTTTCGGATTTTTTCTAATTTCCCGATTACCAACAGAACCTTGCAAATTAATTGATAAGCCTTTCTTAGGGTTAAACTTGTAATCCAATTTTTCAATAAAAAAACCTACCCCATAGGCTTTTGTGTTTACATCCGCATATTCAGGTAAAATGGTAATAGTTGAAAGGCCAGATGTGGAAATCAAGTTAGCGTTTCTTTGTTTGTAAAACACTTTTATATAATTTAAGCCATTAAAATAATAGTTTAAGCCAAGGGCATTATTTACATCTAAAAAAGAAGTGTCTTTCTTGTATATTTTAATGTTATAATCAGCTCCAATAGGTAATCCTCCTATGTATGGATAAATCACAGATGCTTTTAAATCCTGAGTTTGTGTTTGTAGTCTTCGCCAGTTTATATCAAAAGTTTCGCCAGTTTTTAATATGGAGTTCACCAATTTAATTTTTAAATCACCTGTAAATATTGTTTTGCCATTGTCGCCTGGTAAAATTCCAACAATACCATCAAACTGAGAGGCATTTTTTTTGTCTAAAAACAAATACAACTTGTTTTGCTTATCTGTTATCTGCATTATTGGAGCTTTTGTTTCGGTAACAAAAGGTAATTGCTTTGTTTTTTTAGATACGGAGGAAAACACCTGTAAATTATAGGGCATCCCGTTTTTAATACCCAAATACCTCAACAAAAAACGTTGACTCACTTTACCAGAACCTTCGGTTACAACACTATCTAGTTTAATGAAAATATTTTTTTCGATACGCAAATTTGCCTTTAAGTTAGCGTCGTTAAACTGTAAACTATCTAATTTAGCTAGTGCAAAAGGATAGCCATTATTCTCATAATAGGTAATTATTTTTTCCATAAATCTGGATAATTCCGAAAAACTAAATGGCCTATTTGAAAAAAATCGTTCGTTATACCCTAGTTTACTAACAATGGCTTGATCCTGTTTTTGGTATTTTAAGTTTACCCATTTATATTTTTTACCAGCTGTGATATATGCTAAGTAGTTTAATGAATCTTGTACTAAGCTGTCTACACTTGCAGATATATATCCTTCATCAATCAAAGACACATATATTTTATTGGTTTCCTTTAAAACAAATACTTTATCTGAAAATTGTTTTTTATAACTCACTTTCTTAAAAATAGCTGCACTATCTGTATTTATTACCATTAAATGATATTTTTCTTGCGACATTGATTTTAATGCAACAAAAAAAAGGATACAGATAAAATATGTTATATGAGTTTTCAAAAGAATAGCTTCTAAGGTAACTATTTTTATAGTTTGATATATGCTAACATCATAAACGTATAAAAAGGTTTATTATTTTGTACCACTAGCCACGTAATGTAACCGAAAATGTTGCTTTTAAATGATTTTAACCTATTTTTGCTTAACACAGTATAAATTAACTGTAAATTTGTAACTCAAAAATAAACTATAATGAAAAAAGGATTAATTGTTTTAGGAGTTGTCGCTGGATTAGCTCTTATTGTTTTTATGATGTACAGAAGCTCGTATAACACGGCTGTAAATTTACAAGAAAATGTAGATGAGAAATGGGGAGATGTAGGTGCTACTTACCAACGTAGAGCTGATTTAATTCCTCAGTTAGTTGCTACAGTTAAAGGTGCTGCTGCAAACGAAAAAGGTATTTTAACTCAAGTAACTGAAGCTCGTGCTGGTATTGTTAATGCTAAAACACCAGAAGATATGGACTTAATGGGTAAAAAAATTAATACAGCAATCAACTTAGCGTTTGAGGCTTACCCCGAAATTCGTTCAACACAAAACTTTAGCGACCTTCAAACTCAATTAGAAGGAACTGAAAACAGAATTGCTGTTGCTCGTCAAAATTATAATGGTGCTGTAAAAGAGTACAATTCTCATATTCGTGGGTTTTTTAATAGTATGTTTTTAAATAGCGAAACTTTTGCTAAGAAAACTCCATTTAAAGAGTCTGCTGGTTCTGAAAATGCTCCTAAAGTTGAGTTTTAAATAATAACTTAACATGTTTTTAAAAAAACCTTTAGTATCAAAGGCAGACGAAGCAAGGCTGGTAGCAGCTATTCAATCAGCTGAATCAAA
>JBBIUW010000307.1:0-3982 GCA_037440045.1 Sphingobacteriaceae bacterium | reverse complement strand
TTATTTCCAACTAGTATAGTATCTCCATATGCAGCTACGCATTGCTGTGGTTCAGAAAAATCAGGATTCCAACTATTGAAGGTATTAGTAGACAATGTAATACTAGCTGCATTGTTTCTATTAATAGCTATGTTACTTAAATTATAAATTGTAAAAAAATCACCTACTATGTAAGCTTTTCCGTTCTGTATCGTAAAATCATTAATCTGCTTAATAACTAAATTATATAGAGATGAAACAGTATTATTCGTTTTATTAAGCTTATATATATCTCCTTCAAATAATCTATATAAATTAGTACCATATGCAATTAACTTATCAGTAAAAGGTGGAGTTCCTGCTGTAGACGAAGATGGGGAAAAACTAACGGGTAATGTTGTTGGATTGGGCGACCATGTTAAATCAGGAGCGAGACCTAAAATATTATAACGTCTAACACCCAAGCTATATGTAGACGCAGCTGAATTAAATGTAACATATAAATATCCTCCATCAACTAAAAGATTGGTAACATTTCCTCCTGGAGAAGGATTCCATGATAAAACAGTGCCACTAGAAATTTGAATGGCTGCTAATCCATTTTTAGCTTGCCCACCAACATTATCAAATAATCCAGCAATGTACAATATATCATTATTATATGCCATTGTTTCAATTGAAACAGCGATATTACTTCCTCCACCTAAAGTAATTGCAGGAAAAGTATAAGGTATAGTTGCATAGTTAATAGCATTAACTAATTTTAATAACGGCTTATACGGTAATACACTCGCCCCACCATAATCACCCGCCTGAAATAATCTATTTCCTATACTATCAAAAGCAAAACATTTGGTACGTTTGCCGGCATCAGGACCAAGGTTTGCATTGTCAAACAAATCCACAGGGTAAATGGTTTGTGAATGTAATTGCATTGTGCAAAAAAATGCTAATAACAAATACGTTGATATTTTTTTTAAAAAAGAAGTTTTCAAAGTGATGCTAAGGTAATTAAATATTGAAAAAATAAATTTAATTCAAAGTTAATCTTTTTTCTATTTTTGTCAACTTGAAGTATTTGCTGACATATTTTTTACTTATATTATTTACTCCTGTATTTTTATTTAGTCAGAACCTAGATAAAATAGGAAAGAAAGATATGGTAACGGTTGGAGGAGGATTAAATCTGAATTCTATTTATTACAATGCAAATGGTTTATCTTCTAAACGAGAGCCTATTACATACTTTTTAAGTGGAAATATTGCAGTGAATATTTTAGACATTTCGTTACCATTCACTTTTAATTATTCTAATTACAAAGGGACTTACACACAACCATTTAATATGACAAGCTTTAATCCAACGTATAAATGGATTAAAGGTTATGCTGGTATTACGAGCATGAATTTTTCTCAATACACATTAGCAGGACATATTTTTGCTGGTGGTGGTATTGAGCTTACACCAAAAAACTGGAAAATAGCAGCAATGTATGGAAGGCTAAATAAAGCTATTGAGTACGATGTATTAAATCAATCAGACGCAACCATGCAGTTTAAACGAATGGGAATGGGCTTAAATGTTGGCTATGAAAAAAATGGTTATGCAATTGGTTATACATTCTTCAGGGCTAAGGACGAATTAAATTCATTACAATATATTCCCGAAAATACTCAGGTAACGCCACAGGAAAATATTGTAATATCCTTAAATGGTAAAACAAAAATCACCAAAAATATTAATCTAAGTGGAGAATATGCATTGAGTGGTTTAACTAGAAATTTATTTTCTGAAACAGGACAGCCAAACAGTAAAGCAGTTTATAATTCTATACTTAAAACCCGAACTACCACCAGCTATTTTAGTGCTTACAAAGCAGCATTAGGTTATACAGGTAAAGGGTACGGCATTCAATTACAATATGAACGTATAGACCCAAATTATAAAACACTTGGCGGATACTTTTTTAATAATGATATAGAGAACATTACAATTGCACCAAATGTAACTTTATTAAAAAATAAATTAACAATTAGTGCAAACGTAGGGAAACAAAAAAATAATTTAAATAATGAAAAACTCAGTACTAGCAGTCGCTGGGTAGGCGCATTAAATTTATCGTACAGTCCAACTCAAAAATGGAACATAAATGCTTCATATTCAAATTTTACCACCTACACAAAAATCCGTCAACAAACAGATCCATTTTATAAAGACAATTTAGATTCCTTAAATTTTTATCAAGTTTCGCAAAATGCCAATGCAACAGTTTCACATAGCTTTGGCAAACAAACAATCAAACAAACAATTACAGCTACTGGAGCTTATCAAATTGCCAATAATAAAACCAATGGTATGTCGGATGGAGCAAATACTAAAGTAATTAATGGCAATTTAATTTACAGTAGTAATTTTACTAAAACAAAAACCAGTCTTTCTTTTGGCGTAAATTATAATAGAAGTTATTTACCAAATATCATCAATGAATTTTATGGTCCGAGTTTATCAGTAGGTAAAAGTTTTTTAAAGAATTTAGTAAAATGTACATTGGGTACTACTTATAATAAAAGCCTATTAAATGGTAAAGAAAATAGCTCTGTTCTAAATTCGAGGTTTGGATTAACCTACAGCCCTAAACTTAAAAATGAAAAACTAGGTAAGCCTAATATTGGGTTGAATACAAATTATTTAACAAGATTAAAAACAACCACAACTTCCCCATTCGAGGAATTAACAATAATGCTTAATTTAGGCTATTCGTTTTAAAAATGTTGAATAATTCTTTATTTCCAAAAAATAAATATTCTTCGATCTTAAAAATTCCTGAAAAGATATTTTTAGTTTTAATTAATGTTTTTATTTCATTTTTTTCTCTTGCCCAACAAAATTACCCTATACAATTAAACGTACAGTTAATACCGCCCTATAGCGGTTATTTGCCCGATTATGCCACCGCAGGTAACGAAAAACTAAAAGTAATTTTACTGCAAAAAGATTTAACGCAGCCAATGTACAATGTGCGTTTAGCTATGAAGTTGGAGGGCAACGGCTACACCATTAGTACAAAACCTTTTTTTAAAGGGCAGCCCATTAGTTTGCAAGCAGGTGTGCCAGTTGAAATTAGTGGAAGTGATATTTACGATTTTTTAAACTCAGTTAATTTAGATTTTACAGGGCTTAATAAAAATACTTATGAGCAAGGCCAAGCATTACCCGAAGGATATTACAGTATTTGTTTTACAGCTTACGATTATAATAGCCCAACTCCATCGCAAGTTAGTAATCAAAGTTGCGCACAGGCTTGGATGACTTTGAGCGACCCTCCTTTTTTAAATTTTCCTATTTGTGGCAGTACCGTGCAAACAAATACACCACAAAATGTGGTGTTTGGGTGGACTCCCATGAATACCGGAAGTCCTAATAGTGCCAACCAAACCGAATACATTTTTGAACTTTGGGAAACCCGCCCCGATAATAATGCCAACCCAAACAATATTGTACTAAGTGCACCACCTGTGCAAACATACACCACTGATTTTACCACTTTTAATTATGGCATAACAGAAACGCCATTAATAGCTGGTATGCAATATATTTGGAGAGTGCGCGCACATGATAAAAGCAACCGTGATTTATTTAAAAACCAAGGTTACAGCCAAATATGTACGTTTGTTTACGGTAGTATATACGATGGCTTAAATTTAAACTTAACAGCCAACTCACAGGGTACAAGCTACAGGCAAGGTAAAGTATGGTGGAATGGCTTAAGTGTATTTACTCAATATACCATACAATACCGTAAAGTAAATGGCGCAACCAGCACTTGGTTTACAGCCTATAGCACCACACCCGAACTTAAAATAAACGACCTTGAAGAAAACACGGCTTACGAAGCCAAAGTACAAGGTATAGCAAACGATGGTTACATTGGCCCTTGGAGCAATGCCACGACTTTTACTACGCCTACAAAACCTGTTATTGCTTGTGGCGACCAAATTGTAC
>JBBIUW010000306.1:0-4056 GCA_037440045.1 Sphingobacteriaceae bacterium | reverse complement strand
CAATGCATGATGATTATCTGGCTGTACTTTACTATTCCATGCTCCAACTAAAGTTAAACCATCAAAAGGTACATTAACTTTATAATTTTTACTGGTCGTACCATTGTGTGTTGCTTCAACCGAAAAAACTCGTAAACCAAAAGATAAATTAATATCTCCTTTTTTATACAACCCTATTCCAGCTGGGTTATTTGACATACAAGAACCATCAGCACCCAAAGCCCCAAAAGAACCAGCCATTGCCTTACTTCTGGATGTTCCTCCAAAAGTAGTTTGAGAATATCTCATCGCATCTATATCATTTTGAGATATAAGAGATACCGATAACAAACTAAAAGTTGTTATACTAAAAAGTAGTTTCATAACTATTGTTTATATTATTAAAACGGGGAATGATTATTTATCTTGGACGATGTCCGCCTCCACCACTAGGAGCTGAACCTCCACCTCCGTTATTACTAGGAAAATTAGGAGTTGGGTTTGAATTCCTTGTTGGCATTTCAAATCTTGGATAGGACTCAACTTGCTTTACTGGCTCAGGATTTCTAACCGGCACTTGTTTTACAGGTGCGTAATCATTACCTTTTGTTTGAACTGGCTGTTGATCTTTTATAGGAGTGTCATCGTAAGTTTTAACAGGATAGTTTCTAACAGGCTCATTTGTTTTTGTTGAATTATCTCTAACAGGTTCATACATATCAGTTTTTACAGGTTGTCTAACCCCGTCTGTTTTTACAGGATTACCATTATTATCAACTCTTATAGGTTCATCTATCTTTGTAACTCGCGGATTAGCTATTTCGGTTTTAGGAGTTCTTGGATTAACAGGATCAGTAAATTTTGTTTCTCTTACTTGTTGTTCAGCCACAGAAGCTATAAATTTATCTTTATCTGAAAATCCTTCTCTCTTTACAACAGAATTACCTGGGTTAGATGTTCTACGGCTATTACCTCCTCCATAAGAAGAACGTGGACCATAAGTATAACTACTATTGTGATCATATGCATTATAGTACCCCCACCCATTGTTATTGTAGTTGTAGTAGTTGTTATAATAACCACCATATCCATAATATCCATAAGGATTGTTATAATATCCTCCATAATACGGACTACCATATCCATAACCATAAGGATAACCATAATAACCATTATAAAAGCCATTATTATAACCAGCCGCATAACCTGCCATGTATGGATTATAGCCCGAATAATAACCATATCCTGGATTACAACCCCAACCCCAATTATTGTAGAAATTAACAGAAGGGTTATAACTGTATGAATTATAAGTTGGTCCCCACCAGCTATAACCATTGTAAACACTTACTCCGTAGTTATAAGGATTGGAATTATACCAATAAGAATTCGTGTAATAATTATCGTAATAACCCAACCCATTAATATTGTTATTAAAACGTCTCACGCGTGTCGCGTATTCATAATCATAATAATCATCATATTTAAATGGCCTATCCTTGTAATAAGGATTAGCATCATCTTTTTCTTTTTGAGCTTTTTGAACAGCTGCTATAGAATCATTATATCGTTTATCGGCAGCATCCTGAGCTTTCTTTTTTTCAGCAGCTATTCGAGCGTCTTCTATTTTATCTTCCTTTGGGTTTGCATAAACATCATCATTGTAGGTAGACGCCCCTTTTTTCTGTGAAATACAAGACGACATCAGCACTAATGCTAAGCTAAATATGACAACTAATTTTTTCATTTTATTAGTTTTTAAAATATCAGACGTAAACGTCCAATAAAAGTTTAAATTTGCACGGGGAATGCACCGTAAAGTTACCAAATAAAGTGCCACCCTTTTTATAATTTTTATTATTTAACATTTGTTAATAAACATGAGTAAGGAATTGACATCACGCGCAGAAGATTACAGTAAATGGTATAACGATTTAGTTGTTAAAGCTGATTTAGCCGACCATTCGGCAGTTAGAGGCTGTATGGTTATTAAACCATACGGGTACGGAATTTGGGAAAATATGCAAAAAGCATTAGACAAAATGTTTAAAGATACTGGGCATCAAAATGCATACTTTCCGTTGTTTATTCCTAAAAGTTTATTTGAAGCTGAAGAAAAAAATGCAGAAGGTTTTGCTAAAGAATGTGCTGTAGTTACTCATTATCGTTTAAAAACAAACCCTAATGATAAAACCAAATTAATAGTTGACCCTGAGGCTAAATTAGAAGAAGAATTAATTGTTCGCCCCACTAGTGAAGCTATTATTTGGAACACTTATAAAGGATGGATTCAATCTTACCGTGATTTACCAATTTTAGTAAATCAATGGGCAAATGTGGTTCGTTGGGAAATGCGTACTCGTTTATTTTTACGTACAGCAGAATTTTTATGGCAAGAGGGACACACTGCTCATGCCACTAAAGAAGATGCTATTGAAGAAACAAAAAAAATGTTGGAGGTGTATGCTGATTTTGTTGAAAACTGGATGGCTGTTCCTGTTGTAAAAGGCGTAAAAACAGCGAATGAGCGTTTTGCGGGAGCAGATGACACCTACTGTATTGAAGCATTAATGCAAGATGGAAAAGCTTTACAAGCGGGTACTTCTCACTTTTTGGGTCAAAATTTCGCCAAAGCATTTGATGTAAAATATGTAACGAAGGATAATAAACAAGAGTATGTTTGGGCAACTTCTTGGGGTGTATCAACTCGTTTAATGGGTGCTTTAATCATGAGTCATAGTGATGATAATGGATTAGTATTACCTCCAAAGTTAGCACCTATACAAGTAGTAATTGTTCCTATTTACAAAGGAGATGAAGGTTTAGCTAAGGTATCGGAAGTAGCTAATGATATAAAAGCAAAATTACAAGCAAAAGGTATTTCTGTAAAATATGACAACAGAGACACTCAACGTCCAGGCTTTAAATTTGCGGAACATGAGCTAAGAGGCGTTCCTGTTAGAATTGCTATTGGAGAAAGAGATTTAGCAAACGGAACTATTGAAATTGCACGAAGAGATACTTTAACAAAAGAAACTGTTGGCATCGAAGGAATTGATGTATTAATTGAAAATCTTTTAAATGAAATACAATCTAACTTATATAACAAAGCAGTTGCACGTAATAAAGAATTAACAACAACTGTTAACTCGTATGAAGAGTTTAAAAAAGTGTTAGATGAAAAAACAGGTTTTGTCTATGCTCACTGGGATGGCACACCTGAAACAGAGGAAAAAATAAAAGAAGAAACTAAAGCTACTATACGTTGTATTCCTTTGAATAATATTCAAGAAGCTGGAGTTTGTATCTACAGTGGAAAACCAAGTACACAACGTGTATTATTTGCAAGAGCTTATTAATAAAAACATAAAACAACAATATATTAAACATATTATATGGCAACTTTAATCATCTTTCGTCACGGACAAAGCGTTTGGAATTTAGAAAATAAATTTACGGGTTGGGTAGATGTTGAATTAACTGAAAAAGGAATGCAAGAGGCAAAAAATGCTGGAGAAAAATTAAAACCTTTCAAGTTTGATTTAGCTTTTGCTTCGGATTTAAAACGTGCGCAAAACACTTTAAAATTAGCATTAGAAGTTTCTAACCAACCTAACGTTCCAACAACATACAACAAAGCATTAAATGAACGTATGTATGGCGATTTACAAGGCTTAGACAAAACAGCTACTGCTCAAAAATATGGTGATGAGCAAGTGAAAATTTGGAGAAGAAGTTATGACATTGCTCCTCCAAACGGAGAAAGTTTAAAAGATACTGCTGCTCGTGTTATTCCATATTTTAAAGCTGAGATAGAACCAAAATTAAAAGAAGGAAAAAATATTGTAATTGCTGCACATGGTAACAGTTTACGTGCTTTAATTATGTATTTAGAAAACATGACACCTCAACAAATTTTAGAATTTGAAATTGGCACAGCTATTCCTCGTCACTATGAACTAGATACAGATTTAAAAGTTTTAAAAGCAGAAAATTTATAATCATGTCCCAACAATTCATTAATAACAATAGCAAAACAATAGCAATAGATTTTGATGGAACTATTGTTGAACATCA
>JBBIUW010000305.1:0-4059 GCA_037440045.1 Sphingobacteriaceae bacterium | reverse complement strand
CACTACTACATTACTAGTACCCCATTTGCTTAAATTTTGTGCTAATACCTCTGCACGCTGTTTGATAATTTCATTAGCAACCAAAGTACTTTCTTCGTTTAATAATGAATTTAATAAGGTACTTTTTCCTCCTGGGGATGCACAAACATCAAATGCTAAAAGTACTTGATTAAAATTAACGCAAGAGGTTAGTGCATGTTCAATAAACATAGAACCTGCTTCTTGAACATAGTAACAGCCGGCCTGAAATAAAATATCGTGTGTGAAATTTGGACGTTCTTCTAAATAAAATCCTTTGGTGTTCCAATGCACAGGATTTTTCAAGTCAAAATTAAGTTGTGTTTGTTTAAAAGGATTTATTCTTATGCTTGTTGGCGAATTGGTTTGATGAGCATTAACAAATGCTTGTTCGTCAAATCCCTTACAACAAGAAATAGAGTTTATAAATTCAGTAGGTAATTGTAACATAATTGCAAATCAAAGATAAAGAAATATTACTTTTGTTTGTGTTTAAAAAGAAAGAGTCTATAAAAATAACCGACCCACACCTTGCTTTAGTAAAAATACAAGGATGGTGTGCTTATCAGGAGCGCTCTCAACAAGAGGTGCGTGATAAATTATATGAATTTGGCATGTGGTCAGAGGTAGTAGAGAACATTATTAGCCAATTAATTCAGAATAATTTTTTAAACGAAGAGCGTTTTGCCATGGCTTTTGCTCATGGAAAATTTGCTATTAAAAAATGGGGACGAATAAAAATTAAGCAGGAATTAAAACAAAAACGTGTGAGTGATTACTGTTTAAAAAAGGCACTGCAACAAATTGACGAAACAGAGTATATAAATACTCTGAAAAAAATTATTGAAACAAAACGTAAACTCATTAAAGAACCTAATAAAGTTAAATTAAAGTTTAAATTAATGAGTTACGCTTTATCTAAAGGGTACGAAAAAGATTTAATATTTGATATATTAAATGAGGAAGATATTTAATGCTGTATGATTAATTTTGTTTGATAGTAATCTTTATCCCCACTAAATTGTAAAAAATAAATACCATTCGAATAATTTTTTATTTGTATTTCATTTTCGACATTTTTTAATTGTATAATATCAACTATAATTCCTTTACTGTCAATAACAGTTACAGTATTAAATGGAATTTTGTTTGTTGCTATAAATATCTTTTCGGACGCAGGATTTGGATAAACCTCCACACTATGTTTTGATACATCATTTATTGAAGTAGGGGTAGCATGGCAAAATACATAATTCAAGGTGTCTAATAATGGAGTGCCAGCTACTATTCCAGAACCAGGCGCTGTTTCCATATAATCACCTGTAATTTCCCAAATAATTGTTCCTCTGGCATTATGCGTATTAATATAATCTGCTTTCATGCCTATGGATTGTTTATTATCATAAGACACAAATGTTCCAGATGCTGCACCACTCGATTTACCTGTTAAATAAGGTACTTTTGCTACATTGTCCCAATGGTAATCAAATAAACTCATTTTATCCATAACATTATAATAGAGAGGGGTGCCTGCATCGATTGAAAATGTTACGTTATCTTGGCCACAATCTGTTGGTTGATGTAGAGTTGTTGCTCCAGTTTGAGAGCGGCCATAGAAAGCGGTGCCAATATTAATTTTATTTGCTGCTACATTGTAAGTTGTTGTAAGCATAGTAAATGCACTATGGATATTAAAATTTGGATCGCCTGATATAGGAGCATATAATGGCGAATTGTGATTAGCTTTGCAATCCCATGCACCAAAGAAATCATATGACATGAGATTAATCATATCTAAAATAGATGCAACATTTGTCCATTCAATGTTTGCAGCCTTTGCTGGGTCAATACTAAAACAAGCAGATAATTTGTAGGTCTTCCCGTTTTGATTTCCTAAAGTAGTTATCGAATCACGAATTTGTTGTAATAGTAAAGTGAAGTTTTGTTTATCTGCTGTTGTTCCAGAATGTTCTGCAAATCCAGGATATTCCCAATCGATATCTATGCCGTCAAATTTATAGAATTTTAAAAGTCTATTACACTCAGATGCAAATAGCGCACGCTTAGATGCACTGGCCGCAATTGCTGGAAAATTATCGGATAGTGTCCATCCTCCTATTGACACCATTACTTTAGTTCCCGCGTTGTGAGCTAAATCTATAACTGATGTGTTTGGATAGTAACTGGTTGGTGTTGTTGACCAATTTATTTGACCTTGCAATAAGTTTTCATCAGCCCATGTGTCTGTGTTTGAAATTAAACCACTTGCTTCTGGTTTAAAAAAACAGTAATTGATAATAGAGTATTTTGAATAAGCAATAGTTGTTGGCTTCACCAGCTTAGCTCTATCGTACCATTGCCAATTTGGATAATAGCCAATAATTTCTTTACATGTTGTTTGTGCGTTTAGTTGAATAAGATTGATGTTTAATAAAACGAGTAGAAGAGTTTTTTTCATAAAAAAGTAAAATAGTTTTTAATAATTTTTTGCAAAACTATCTACCTTATATTTTATTTTTTGTTTGAAAAAAATACATAATTAGTTTCCTAACTTTAGAAATCAAATAATCCGACATCTTCAAACCCCTTTATTTAAAGATGTTTTAAGAGATGCTTACATAAATTCTACAGATGTTTGTATAGATAGCTTTACAATTTTGAATTTAATCTTATACAAATAAATTACTTGCAATTCTGTCGGCTAACAATTTACCCTTTTCAGTTAAGGTGTAAGTAGTATCTTTTACTTTAATTGTTTCTTGCTTAATGTATTCTTTAATTTGTTCTTCAAATTGTTTTACAAAGTTGGTATTGAAGTTTGATTTTAAATAATTTAAATCTACTCCCCATATCGTTCGTAAAGCTGTTAAGATGTATTCGTTAAATCGTTCTGTTTCTGTTAATACTTCTTTTTCAAAATATGATTCGGAATTTTCAGAAAGATATTTAATGTACGTATTGTTGTTTGATACATTCCATTGCCTTGATTTACCGTCAAACGAATGTGCTGAAGGGCCAAGGCCAATATAATGCTCTCCTTTCCAGTAGCTAGAATTATGTAAACTCAAGAATCCTTCTTTTCCAAAATTTGAAATTTCGTAATGAACAAAATTATTTTTTTCAAGTCGCTCTATCATTTCAATAAATAATTCAGAACTTTTTTCATCATCTATAGCTACCTCTTTTTTTACTTTATAGTCATGACCAAGTTTTGTTTTTTCTTCTATAGTTAAGTTATAGCTTGATATATGAGGTACTTCGAGAGCTATAGCTTTATCCAAGGTCTTTTTCCAATTGCTTAAATTAGAAAATTTCGAACCATAAATTAAATCTATTGTTATGTTTTCAAATCCTCTGTCTTGAGCTCGTTTCACACTTGATTCGCTTTGTTTAGCAGTATGTGCTCGGTTCATCCAAACTAACTCTTCTTCATCAAAACTTTGTAAGCCAATGCTCAATCTATTTATTTCTAAACGTTTTAATTCTTTTAGTTTTTCATCCGTTAAATCGTCAGGATTACATTCTAATGTAATTTCAACATTATTGGATACATTATACAATTTGTAAATTTTTTCGAGCAATGAAAAAATTTCTTTTTCAGATAATAAACTTGGCGTACCTCCTCCAAAGTAAATTGTATTGATGGTTTTATTTGGGAGGTAATTAATGCGATAGTCCATTTCGGTTAAAATACTTTTAACCAGTGTTTCCTTATTCTTTAAAGAAGTAGAAAAATGAAAGTCACAATAATGACAAGCTTGCTTGCTAAATGGAATATGAAGGTATATCCCACTCACAAATTATAAACTAACAGGTATTTTATAATAATTAACTAATTCAATAATTAATGATTTTACATGTTCAAAATCTTTAGCGTCTTCATAAGTAGCTTTTAGTTTTTCGATGTATTGTTTTCGTTGATTAGTTAAGTACTGAGCTGTAAAATAATACGCATCTATAGTTAAATCATTTTCAATAACCACAATTTGATCAGATGTTATTTTCTTGTAACGTTTGTAGGTAGATATTACTTTATCATAT
>JBBIUW010000304.1:0-4071 GCA_037440045.1 Sphingobacteriaceae bacterium | reverse complement strand
TAGCCATACAGGAAGATGAATTCCAAAGCTCTCCATCAAATTCACAAAATAGCCACTCCACGAAAACGCTACATAAATGTTACCAATAGAATATTCCATTAATAAAGCCCAGCCTATAATCCAAGCAGCCAACTCACCAAACGATACATAAGCATAGGTATAAGCACTACCAGATGCTGGCACTCGAGTTGCAAAATCGGCATAACACATGGCAGTGAAACCACAAGCTATAGCACAAATTATAAATAAAAAAATAACGGCTGGTCCACCCGAATAACAAGCAGAGCCAATACTACTAAAACTGCCCGCACCAATAATAGCTGCAATTCCAAAAAAAGTTAAGTCTCTAACCGATAGTACACGATGCAAGCCCGAATCATGCCCCTCTGCATCTGTAATGGCTGCAACTGATTTTCGACGAAATAAATTATTAAAAATAAAACCCATACAAATTAATTAATGCTTAAAACAAATATAACTATTTAGCTTAAATTCTAATCTACGTAAAAAATAATAAAAACGATGTCGGTTCGAGTAACTCTGCTGACTCTTTGCAGAGTGTATCGAGAACTTTTTTAATTCACTTCTCTACACTCCCGATAGCTATCGGGATTCCTTCGTCGAATCACTCGAAGTGACTAAAGTTGACTATATAACTATTTAAATAAATGTTTGATAAATGGAACCTTTTTTAAAATATCCGCTTTTAAAACTAATAATGGAATCATTAATAAAAAGGGAATGAAAGGAATTTTATACCTTACAATAGCGCCTGTTACTGTAGTTGTTATCCCTATTAATATAAAAGAAGTTATAACTATCACAATACAACAATACAACAAGTTTTTATCTATTAATGTTTTATTAAAAAACAAAAAACAAAAAACAAAAAATAGCAAGAAACATAAATTTTCAAAAGAAGCCATTAATTCCAGTACCGAACGACTATCATAAAAAAATGGCTTACATAATACATTATAAAATGATTGAGTAATTAATGTGGCAAATGATGAAAACGAATACTGTAACCTATCTATATATATTGCAGAACCAGCTGGTGCACAAGTGGCTCTTAAATTAAAATAAGAGGTATCCTTGTTATTAGTTTCGTAAACAGTATCTCTTAAATTATGAGTATTCCAATACATAAATGCCGAATGCCTATCTAATTGATACAATTTGTTTTGTTTATCAACCAATTTAAAATGTGTAGAATCTTTATATTCTAATCGAACGTATTTATCACCTCTTATAAAAAACCAACCGCCTTTACTTAAACTCACAAAATCATTCTGACGAACGACTATTGTATTTAATACATCTTTATGAAACACATATTTTAAAACCACGATTCCTGTTCCATAAATTAAAACAAGAGAAGTTACATAAAACAAAAACACTTGTTTTATTTTATAACTTTTAACTAATGCAAACAAAATTAGCGGCACTATTAATAAAACAAGTATATATGGTTTAATAATTAAAAAAAGAAAACACGACAAGCCAAAGAGTAAAATATATTTGGTTTGTATTTGATAGTGAACAAATAATTTAAAAAACGAGTAGGTAAACAATCCCAGTAAACAAATAGCGATAGGTTCTTTTAACACACCTGATGTCCAAAATAAAATGGAAGGAGTTAAAAAAATAATTGCTGCCAAAAGAAATTCCTTTTTAGGAAAATAAGGTTTAAATGTTTTGTAAAAGGCAAACTGACCAATAAAAGAAATAGCAAGCATTACAAAAGCATGAACAGCATAACTACCAAACGACAACAACATGATAACGGCATTTAAACGAATAGGAGTTCTGTTATCATTTAAAAAGAAATCGCCGGTTACATCTGCCCTACCCCATTTTTCAATTTTATCAAAATAAGGTTCGTATAATGGGTCCGTATCAAATTCAGAATGGATTCCGAAAATCATTTTAAAAAAATCAATAGGATGCTCAGGCAAGGCATCGTACATAATTTTTGCATCATGTAATGTAGATACGCTATCGCCATTAAACCCTGGAGGATAATAACAAAAATATACCCAGTAATACACAAAACATCCAATACATTTAATCAATAAAATACCTAATACTATTTTAAATGAAAGAATACTATCTTTAAAAAAAGACCATTTGTTTACCAAAAACAGAAACGCTAAAAAATATATAAGTGCTAAAATCAAATGCTATTAGTATTGTTCAAAAAATTTAATTCCCATTAATCGTTTATCGCCTTCTAGTTTTTCAAAACCAAACTGTGCATATAATCCATGCGCATCCAAGGTGGCCAACATAAACCGACGAAGTTTTTTAATGACGTCTTGTTCCATAATAAACGTCATTAATTCTTTACTTAAACCCTTACCTCGGTAATTCTTATCAATAAAAACATCCGCTAAATAACCAAAAGTAGCATAGTCTGTTATTACTCTTGCAAAACCAATTTGTTTATGTTGATGATAAATACCAAAACATAAACTTCCTTCCATTGATTGTTTTACAATTTCTAAAGGAATATTTTTTGCCCAGTAACTTTCTACGCTTAAGTAATGATGAATGTAATTAATATCTAGCTTCGCTCGGTCAGTAGATATAACATAGTTGTCTATTTGTTTTTCAGAGATCATCATTATAGTTATAAATTATAAGATATGAGTTATGAGCTTTTTTGTTTTATTGTTAATATCGAACTTCTTATCATTTTTAGTAGTTCATTGGCACCAAATTGTAATCCCTCAAATTCAATTTGATTAATATACTCAGTCTCTTTTAATAGTTCTAACCAATAAATGGTTTCATCACACTCCTTTTGAGCAATAGCCAATTTATGTACAAAATCTTTTGAACTTTCAGCATTTTGTGCTTCACGAATTAAAGCACCAACGGCTGTTCCACTTCTTAATAACTGTTTACTTAAAACAAACTCTCTTTTATTTTCAATCAAATACTTGTACAGTTTAACAATGCTAATTGCAAATACAAAACTCTTATCTTTTAATATACTCTTACTCATATTTTATGACAATCAGCTTAACATCTCATCATTCATCTCTTATAACTCATAACTCTAAAAATTACTCACTATTGCTAATTGTTTGGTCTTACTATCAAATACAAAGCGTGTGATTTTTTTTATCCCCACATCTGAAAAAGAAAATAACACCTCCCATACTTTGGTTTGTTCATTGTATTTCAACAAATCAGCACCTTCCGATTTAATTAAGCCTAACTCATCATGCCAAATAAAATCTTCGTTAACCGAAGGATATGATGTGTAAACAGAACTCTCTTTTAAAGCAGAATTATATATTCTAAATTGCATGGAGCTCGAATCTTTTATGGCATACATAAACTTATTACTATTACCTATTTTTTTAAATGCACGGCTCGGGTGATTACAAATCCAAACATCTTTGTTCGTTATTAAATTTAAAGCTCTCAACGAATGAGGTTCGGTAAGTTTATAGTATAAAACAGTATCCCTATTTAACCAAGTATGGTAACCTACAGAATCAGTACCTTCATGCACTATACGTTTAAACGACCCATCTAAATTAAATTGCCAAATACGCTGCGACGAATCTTTTTCTACCACAACCGAACTAAATCCTAAACCATCAGGCATTACTGTTGGCGAGTATTCGCTTACCTGAGACTTAGTTAAATTAATAGCCGTTTTTTTAGAAATAGCATATTGATAAATATCCGCCTGTTTAGATGAGTCAATGCTCACATACAAAATTGATTTCCCATCCAAACTAAATGTAGGCTGATTATCATAACCTGCGCGATGTGTTATATTTAAGGGCTTTGTATAAGAATACACACTTTCTTTTTTCTTGGTATCTGAGCTTGTCGAAGATTCCTTTTTCTCAATTTTAAATAACCAAATATCTGTATCAGGCATTTGAGCAGACATTGTTAAACTAAAAAACAGACTTATAAAAAATAGCTTTATCATTATACTTCAACGGTTTCGTGAAACTTGTGTTTGAAAGTGTATTGTATTAATCTATACACTACATAACCCCAAAACAATCCCACTATAAATCCTACAAAAATATCAGAAGGATA
>JBBIUW010000303.1:0-4076 GCA_037440045.1 Sphingobacteriaceae bacterium | reverse complement strand
AATACGATAATTGTGTCTTTTGAGCAAAATGGCGTAGCCACAAATCCAGCTATAGGAGGAGCGAAAACAGTAATGATTTTAGTAATACTCGAATTACAACCGTTATTTCCAGTTACAGATAACGTAACTGAGTATACACCAGGGGTTGTGTAGTTTTTAGATACGATTAACCCATTTGCTGTGCTGGTGCCAAAGTTCCACGAGCGTATGTTTGATGAATTTGGGGCAGGAACAATAGAGTTATCCTGAAATACGGTTGCTGTATTAGTACAAGCTGAATTATAGATGAAATCTGCTTTTACTTGTGATTTAACAGTAATTATATTTCTCAGAGAATCTACACAACCAGCATTATTAGTAGCAACTAATGTTATAGTATAATTAGTAGAATTACTAAATAAGTGTTTTGGAGCTGCGATTGTTGATGTATTTGCAACTCCACTTGATGGATCACCAAAGCTCCATTTTAATAATGATGTAGTGTAGTTAATAGGATTTGTAATTGAACTTGTAAAAGACGTACTATCATTCTGACACGATAACCCAATTGTGAAATTAATTAATGGTTTTGAGGCAATATGAATCATTTTATGGATAGACTGTTCGCAACCAACATTAGTGATTACTTTTAAGTTAACGGAATAGTATCCTGTATCCGTAAAAGTATGAAAAGGGTTACTGAGCGTAGAGGTATTACTTGCAGAGAGAGGGTCTCCGAAGTTCCATAAATATGTACTGATGGTGTTTCCAGAAGGAGGAATAGATAAATCAATAAATGAAACTGCATTGTTTTTACAGCCAATACTAGATGTGAAATTTGCAACTGGTGCTAAACCAGCTACGTTAACATTGATAGTGTCTTTTGCGGTACAATTGTTTGTGTTTGTTACAATCACTGAGTATTGCCCAGTGTTATTAATTAATAATGAATCGTTATTGGATCCCGTGTTCCAAGAATAGGTGAGTGAGGGTAATGCTCCAGAGACTAAAGTAATGGTGTTTCCTGCACATAAAGATAAATCGGGGCCGAGAGAAACCGAAAACAGAGAAGAATCCATTGTTAGTGTAATCGTATCAGAAAAAGTACATCCTTTATTATCTATAACATCTAAGAAATATTTCCCGCTATGAGTAATTGAATGAATTGAGTCATGAGTGTTGTCGTTCCAATTAAATGTATAGGTTAATGAATTGGTGAATTTTGGGTCTAATATAAAATGAGAATTGTAGCAAACTGTACTATCTGAACTTCCAAAATTAAAATAAGGTTTTGGGTTGACATTTATTTTTATGGAGTCAATTGATATGTTTCCAGAGCAATCAACCACAGATACAGTTAGGTTTGAGACCGAATTTATAGAAATTGTGTTTGTAGAAAAGCCATTTGACCAATTATAACTCAGATATTTCGGTCCAGCATTAATTACAATTATATTCCCATTACAAATAGATGTATCGTTACTTAGAGTAACAGAATAGTTAGCTGGCGCTTGAGTTATAGTTAAAGTGTCTGTTGATGTTCTATTAAATATATCGGTTGTTGTTAGGTAATACGATCCAGGTGTGTTAACAACTAATGAATCTGCAAAAGATCCATCTTGCCAAAGATAGTTTTTGAAATAGTCTTTCTTAGCTTTTATAGTATAAGGTAAATGACAAGTTGTAATGTTTTCTCCTAAATCTAATTTTGGTGCATACTTGTTATGTAAATAATTTTCTATAGAGTCTACTTGGGTACTTGTAAGAGGTAGATTGAAAATGATTAATTCCGCTAAAGAACCATCCCAAACCCTCCCAGGGTTTAAGCGGTCGGTAGTAAAAGCATCCGCCCTCATATTACCAGATGAAACTAAGCTTAAAATACAATATGTGTTGGGAAGATTTGTAAGTGTTCCATCAATTTGCACATGATTTAATTTAGTTGCTCCAGTCAATCTAAAACCAGATTCATCATAAGTATTCCAAATCTCTTTATTGTTCCCTCGCATAAAATGTTGATATGCGAATGTATTACCAAGTAAATATCTATAATTTGATGTAGCGGTAGGATTTTCTTTAACCACCCAAAACACAGTTCTAATATCATTGATGCCAGTAAATGTTAAGTAATCATTAACACCATCAAAACTCATTAAGTTATGATTATTCAAACCTTTTAGAATTACAGATGGTTTGTCTGTAGAAGATGATTGTAAGGCGTGATTTAATGATGAAGAGAGATCAAAACATTTATCAATAAAAGGAGGACTAGTCATCAAAACACTATCAGCAGTCAACCATAGCTTTAATCCTGGAAAATTGTTTGGAGAAAAAGAAACTTGAGAATTTATCTTATTTATAAAAATAAAATAAAGTAAAAATAAAATAAACCTATGGTTATTATATTTTGAATAAATCATTTAGTAAATTCTGAAAATACGCTTCTTATATGGTAAATT
Source organism: Sphingobacteriaceae bacterium (assembly GCA_037440045.1). Taxonomy (GTDB): domain Bacteria; phylum Bacteroidota; class Bacteroidia; order B-17B0; family Aurantibacillaceae; genus UBA4416. Next base: position 1,638 of record JBBIUW010000303.1, on the reverse strand, counting down.
TAATGATATTTATCTGATTTATTGGGGTTTTTGTAAAAAAGATGACTATTTCTTTTTCTATAATTACTTGAATTATTTGTTTAGTGAATATAAATTCAGACCTTTAAGCGTGAATTTGCTAATCCAAAGTTGATGTTTAACAAGACCTTTTTTATTTCAGTTACTTATAATAGAATTGTAAATGAGTTGCCAGATTATGTTTTAACCGCAATAAAAAAATTGGCGCCTTTATATCTTATTTCAACTGTGTTTGAGATAATGGGGCTTATGGTGATTTTTCCTGTTATTAAAGTTGTAATAGAGCCATCAGTTATTCAGGAAAATAAGTACTTAAGTTTTCTATATGAGTTTTTTCATTTTAATGACAAAATGAGCTTTGTATTGTTCTTGTTTAGTTCTATTACACTTGTGTTTATTCTTAAAAACTTGATTCTTTTTATAATTTCTAAAAAACAAATTGATATTTCTTTTAAGTTAGCCACACGATTAGCTTTTGATAAATACAGTAATTATTTAAACAAACCATATAGTTTTTATAACGAAAATAATAGCGCTGTATTACTTCGAAATTTTTCACAATTACCGTTTGAATTAGTGAGTTATTTAATTATTCCTTTTGTAGCAATTGTTAATGAAATATTTGTTTTACTACTTATTATTTCAGGAATTACTTTTTATAATCCGCTTTTATTTTTGTCTTTAATAATTTTCACAGCGCCTTTTTTAATGATCTACAATGCTGTTTACAAGAAAAAATTGAAAGAGATTTCTGACAAAAGAGATAGTGAAAGTAGCCACTTAAGTAAAACAGGTCTCCAGTCAATGGAATCTTTTAGAGAAATTGTTCTTTTTGGAAAGAAAAATTATTTCAAGCCGATTTTTCATCAGAAGCTAAAAAGTTTTGGTGATACAAATGGTGAAATGTATTTTTTAAATACTTTTTCCCCTAAAATTATTGAAGTAGTTGCTATTATGGGTATTTTTTCAATTTTTATTGCAGGTTATTTTTTAAAGAAAGATTTGGCGGTATTAGCACAATTTTTAATTGTTTTTGCCATTGCGGCTTACAGAGTTATTCCTTCTTTAAATAAAATAATATTGAGTTCGAATTATATAAAATCTAGTTCTTATATATTTAGTTACTTTCATAAAGCAGAAGGCGAGCAAGAGGTTGAAGAAAAAAAATCAGCAACATCTCCAATAATCTTTAATTCTGTTTTAGAACTTAAAAATTTAAGTTTTAAATATCCTAGTAAAGATCATAAGGTATTAAATAATGTTAACCTTGAGATTCAGAAAGGAACTACTATTGGAATTATTGGTGCTTCTGGTGGCGGAAAAACAACATTATTAAATGTTTTGTTGCGATTATATCAAGAAACGGAGGGAGGGATATATGTTGATGGAAAAGTAATTGATAAATCTAATTTAGATCAATGGTATCAATTAGTTAGTTATGTGCCGCAAAATGTCACTATGCTAGATGGTTCAGTTTTGGAGAATATTGCTTTTGGAATAGATATGGATGCTATTAATTATGATTTACTTAAAAAGGTAATTCAACAAGCACAGCTTGATGACTTTGTTAACGATCTTTCAGAGGGTTTAAATACTCAGATTGGAGAAAAAGGTGTGAAA
>JBBIUW010000302.1:0-4080 GCA_037440045.1 Sphingobacteriaceae bacterium | reverse complement strand
GCCATTACCCCCACTGCCCAAAGTAATGGCCGCCGCAACAGTTTTAAGTAATAAGGTTACAACTACAAACACTAATAAAATCCACTTATTATTAATAAATTGTTGCAACAAACTCTCCTTAAATATATCGCCAGTTTTAAATTCCGACAAGGCCTTAATGCTTTCGTAACCCTCCCCAAATAAAGAAGGAAACAGTGCAAATAAAAGCGCTAAAGCTAAGCCTCCTACCAACCATTTTGTAAATACCGATTTAATGCTGTGAAATTTTGTTTCTACTTTATCAAAAAAATTAACGTAGTACAACGATGTAATACCAGAAAGTAAACCAAGTAAAATATAAAAAGGCACATTATGATAATCAAAAGGTTGTTTCAATTTAAAAAACAACAAACTGCTTTCGTTTAAAATAATTTTAGATAACAATGCGCCTGATGCTGCGGCTATTAATAATGGAATAAACGCACTAATACTGATGTCTACTAAAATAACTTCTAAGGCAAACAACACGCCAGCAATAGGTGCATTAAATGCGCCTGCTATACCACCCGCCGCTCCAGCAGCCAATAACAGGGTACGCTCTTTATAACTTAATTTATAGGTACGCGCAAAGTTAGAACCCTTGGCAGAGCCTGTACTCACAATGGGCGATTCTAAACCGGCTGAACCTCCAAAGCCTACTGTTAAACCACTGGTTATAACATGCGAGTACATTTGATGAAAAGGTAAAAAACTACTACGCTTGGCAATGGCAAAAAGAATGGCAGTATTGCCTCTATTGAGTTGATTTTTGAAAAAACACTTAACAATTAAAACCGTGAGCCCAATACCTATTACTGGCAAAATGAGGTACAAATATTTAAAATCATATTTTAGAAAAAAACCATCTACCAAATAATGACGGATAGCAAAAACAAATAACTTTAAAATAACGGCTGCAATACCCGCACTTACACCAACTAAAATACTAGAAAAAATAAGAAACTGTTTTTCGTTTGTTTTTTCATGTATCCAGTTAATGGATTTTTCTATGAAGTTTATTTTTTTATAGTTCATTTACACTTCAATCAACAAAAAAGACTTTACGCTGTTGATGTGGTAAATATATATGTTTTATAGGAAAAAGTACAATCAAAAAAATGTTAACCGTTTTATGATTTACTTTTTGGTTTCTTTTTACTGGCTTTGGCAATGGTATTAAATTCTAAACACAAATTAATCCAGTAGTTAAATTGTTTTTTGGTTTTCATTCCCTCTTCACTCACAAACACATACCCCTTCATTCGCTTACCAGTAAAATCCATTGCTCTACATCCAATCATTTCTAACACCACTTCATCCATTTCAGGATTAATACGACACATCATTTCATCCTTCACCACACCTACACACATTTTATCATCTACCATAAAACAAACGCCACCAAACATATATTTTTCATACACGTTTGGCACATCTACCAAAGCTTCTCTAATTTTATCGGTTAATTCCTCGTTAAAGGCCATGTTCCTTATTCTTTTTCCTTGCCAGCTTTTCGCGAAGTATCATCAACTTCGCACTGGCCAGTAATTAGACATTTGTTGAGTATGCCATATACTAAAATAATGGCACCAACAATTCCCATACCCCATATTCCATTTACGATAGCCGTAATGATAATAACTAAGCCTAAAGGAATTAAGGTTAATCTAAAGAAACCTATTTTATCAATGATATTCATAACAATAAAATTAAAAAAATTAATGAATGGGAGCTAATAATATATTACTAGCTCCCAAATAAATTACATTGTTTTTTTGCACTCAGCTGTACAAGTATGCCCTTTTTCACCACACGTGGTAACATGTTTATCGGCAGTACAAGAGGCATTACATGTATGCTCTTTAAGTGTAGTTGCAGCTTTTTTATCAGTTTTGGCAGCTTTTTTACAATCTGCAGAGCATGTGTGACCTTTGTCGCCACAAGCTGCATGCTTAGTTGATTCCTTTTTTGGAGCTGTTTGTGCATTAACTGATACAGATAGACCGCTTAATAGGGCGAATACGAAAATTACTTTTTTCATGTGTTTAAATTTTAAATAATTAATTAATAGGTTATAGTATGATAGTAGTACAGCTACAAAATACCTTACATAAAAAGTGAAATATTTTTTTCTTCAATAAATCAGTAATTATATCCACCACCATTATCTGTTTCTAATTGAACTCCTAAGCCCAAAACTAAACGATTAACGAAGTTGAAATAGGCTATCACTAAATTTGCATCTAAGATTGCTCGATCTTCAACTCCTAATGCTTTCAATTTATTGATGCAGTTTTCGGTAGTAATACTAGGAATACGAGTTAAATTCCATGCCAGTTCGCAAAATATTAAATCAATTGGCGGTAAATCCACTTTGCTAAAGTCTCTTTTTAATAACTCAATTTTTTTATCATCTTTCCAATAATGATTTAACGCGTGCGCATGATGTGTTTGACAATATTTACAATTATTAGCAACACTTACTACAACCGCAATCATTTCTCTTTGCGCTCTGCTTAAAGGAGATTTACCAAACATAATCGTCATATACAAATCCATGTGTTTAACAATAGATTCAGGATTTAAACTTTGAATCATGTGTATTTTTGCTAATTTTCCTCGTTTAGCAACAAGTTCATCATAGATAGTTTTTAACTCGCCTTCAGCTTCGTTATGTTCAATGACTTTAATATGTGGCATTTTATTTAGATATTAATAATTTTTCTTTAATTACTCGTCCCCCAGAGTCCATTAATAAAATATAATAATTACCATTATCGAATGAACTTGTATTTATTGAAACAGTGCTCTCTCTTATCCCTTGCGATTCGAAAACTTTTAATCCTGCACTATTAATTATGCTTAAATTAAATGTTTCGTTTTTATCATTGTTAAACGCAATAGAAACATTATCAGTTGAGGGATTTGGTTTAATAATAATTTTACCTGGTTCTACGAACTCCAAATGCAAAAACCGAACTTCAGAAAATTGACTATAACCCAGGCGTAATTTATAATAGTTTGTTTTATTTATTACAGGACTTTCGTGATTAAAACTATATGGGATAGATGAGCTTGTGCTGCCACAAATTCCAGCTATATTTCCAACTTCTACATAATTAATACTATCAATTGAATGCCAAACAGTAATACCATTACAAGTAGGACCAGCATCTATTGTCCATGACAATAAGACTTCTTTATTATTCTGAAACAAGTAAAAATTTGCTAAATTAACTTTTTGTGCGTTGGTTATGTCACTACAGAAAATCAATACAGAACTTATAATTATTTGCTTTAAATTCATTCAATTAGTTTTTGTTGCTTTCCAAGATGAGTATAGAGATACGCAAAAAGGAACACAATAAGTTAATAGTACCTTAAATATAAGTTTTCCATCTAGGAATTTGTTGCAAATTGCATCATAACTATTTATTACATTTAATAATGTACCAACAATCAATGCAATTTTTAATGCTGTAAAATAGTTTTGTTTTTGCATGCCTCTACTAATTCAACCAATTCATTAATTATAGTGTTACCTCTATCTTTAGCATACCATAAATGCAAATCTTTTTCGAAATCTTCCCATGTAATAGTGTCTTTATTTGCTTTCCAATTTAGCATGATTTCTTGTGCGGGTTTTGGACGAGGACCCCAGGTGCAAATAACTTCCAAAGATAAAGGATCCATTATTAGTAATTTTGGAATAGCATTAGCACCATTTGTTTGATAAGAAGAAATTAATTCAGGAAATGTATCTCTTGAAATGATTTTAAATGAAATCTTATTATTACTTGCTTCGGCAATTTTATTAATAACCGGAATAATTTGAGCACAATCGCCACACCAGGCATCACCAATTAATAGCCAAACATAAGAGTTCAAATTGTTTTGAAGTTGCGAAGTCGCTTGTTCAGACAACTGTATAGTTTTATCTAAACGATTCATTCGTTGAACATTCAATTTAGTAAATTCTAGTAATTTATCTGACTGAGTGCTTCCGGTTGTTTTACCTTCTAGAATTAATTCATCTACTACTTTTCGGTATTCTGCATACGA
>JBBIUW010000301.1:0-4081 GCA_037440045.1 Sphingobacteriaceae bacterium | reverse complement strand
CTTAGCTTCATCACTAAAAAAGATGCAGCCATGCAAAAGGAAATTGAAACACTGATGAAGAAAAAATTAGTGATGCTAGATATGCCTGAAGCAGTTGAAATATCTGAGAATTTAACACAGGATGAAAAACCGGTAACCAGAGAGAAAGGCTTAAAGAAATTACCTAAAGTTGCAGAGTTCTCAGGTGGAGGTGCTTTTCATGAGAAGAAAGAGAAAAACAAAAAAGTAAACTTAGGAGGTAAACGCCGACAAGAAAACCAACGACGCATTGCCGAAAGAAAAGCCCGCACAAGACCTTTTTAATTGTCATAGTCATCCTGAACTTGTTTCAGGATCTCACTATTAAAGATTCTTATTAATTTTTAAAACCGCTAAGCAAAACCTTAGCGGTTTTATTATTATATTTGATTTACACTACTCATGCAAATACTTAAAAACGAATAAGTAGCACATAGCAAGTAGTTAGCTGCAACTTATAGACAATGGAAATTAACAGAAAATACGCTCTGAATAAAAAGAAGTTAACGAAGAAAGAAGTGCAAGACATTCTTGCAACCAATCCTCCTTTTGACTCAGAACTATCAAAACCATTCGAGTGGACTTGGGCTGACGGCTATACTCAAAAGAACAAATTATATAGACTACCTGACGACCAATATTTATTTGTATTTGATCCAAAAGATATTTCAAGTCCAAACCGTGGCGACATCTTTTCCAAAAACATTGTCGAGAAATGGGTTGCAAAAATGAAACTCTCAATTGAAGACATCGAAAACAATAGACATTCCTCAAGCGAATACTGGCGTTACTTTTCGAAAACAAAGATAAACTTAATCAATCTAGCAGCAGACCTAAAACAAGACCTTGCAATACAATTAAATATTCCTGAAAAACCTCTTGATTATTCTTACAAAAGCTTAGACTTAATTTCTGAAAAACTTGTAAATCTCGAAATAGAATTTATAAGAGAAAATTATATTGACCATTTAGTTTCATATATAGGTGAAGTCATAATAAGACGTGTAAATGGACACTGGGCAGTAGAAGAAAAAAATGAAATTTGACGAATTGCCCTATATCGCAATAGACCTTCCGAAAGTACATTATATGCCCATTAATGTTATTTATACTTGTTTGTTAAGCATCGACGAAATAGACTTAAGAAAAGAAACTGCAAATGAAGTTAGAGCTCAATCCAGCTATGCTTCATTTCAGAGAATTTTATTGGAAAAGAAAATAAGCAGCAGCTAACTGCAAGCAAGCCCAATTTGCGTAGTCGAGGTAATAGCTTTTGCAAAATTTTCGGTAGACAAGTTTTTCATTTTGTAAATGGCTACTAAACATTTATCTTTAAACAACCATTTCGGTAGACAAGTGTTTCAAAACGCACAAGTTGTAGCCGCAATCCGTTATAAGCAAGCTAAGAACAAATGAATCCAAGACTAATATTCTATTTTTTCTATTTCGCTACTGTCGTAACACTTGTGACAATGCTATATGAACAAAATTATAGAATATTCCTTCTTTCAAAAAGCTGTAACATAACTGGAGAAATTAAATCTTGTGACTCTGCAAATACAGAAATGGGAATGACTTACATTTACACTGGTAACTTTAACGTTGGTAATGCAATGTATTCTTTCAGAAAAGACCCCGAAACAGATAGGGTTTATAAAATCGGTGACATTGTACAAATTAAATATAATCCTGATAACCCAAAAGAAAACATTGTAGACACATTTGATGAAAAATATTACATTATCTATAGTATAATTTTAATGCTAAGTATTTTCATGACAACTTTGTACTTACACATAAGGAGCATAAAGAGAGGGAAATTAGCCAGTTTATAACATACTTTATCTGATATAAAAGCATTTTCAATAAGCGTTAAATGATTTTTAAGTTTTTACCGTATCTCTAATAAAAAAATAAATGGAAAATAAACAAAAAGCCCCCAGCGTATTTGCTCAAACTTATTTTCATGGTACCAAAGCCAATTTACAATTAGGGGATTTAATTGAACCTGGTTATCATTCTAATTACGGGCAAAGAAAAAATGCTACATATATTTTCTTATCCGCAACCTTGGATGCTGCCATTTGGGGCGCTGAGTTGGCTGTTGGTGAGGACAAAGAACGCATTTATTTAGTAGAACCAACAGGAGAGATTGAAGATGATCCGGATTTAACTGATAAAAAATTTCCGGGTAATCCTACAAAATCTTATCGTTCTACTTCACCATTTAGAGTGGTTGGAGAAGTAAGTATCTGGCAAGGTCATCCTGCCGAGCAAGTAAACGCAATGAAAAAGGCTTTAGAGAAATTAAAAGAACAAGGAATTAATTCATTAAACGATTAAGCGGCATGTCAAACGTAGATAAAGAAATATATAGTTCACGCATTATTCAAGCACCTGTAGAAAAAGTATATCATGCGTTTGAAAATCCTAATCATTTAAAAAACTGGTGGGGTCCGCATGGTTTTACAAACACCATACACGAGTTTGATTTACACCCCGGAGGTAAATGGTTGCTAACCATGCATGGCCCCGAAAAAGGCAATTACGAAAACTCTTCTGTATTTAGCAGCGTAGAACCATTACAAAAAGTTAGCTGGAAAAGAGTATCGCAACCATTATTTAACATGGAAGTTGGTTTCAAAAAAATCTCTGATACCTCAACAGAAATATCATTTACAATGATATTTGAAACAGCTGAAGAATGCAATAAAATCAAGCCATTTGCAGCTCCAAAAAACGAAGAAAACTTTGATAGATTAGAAAAAGAAATAGAATTAATTTCGATGTAAAAACATTCTCCTTAATGTATGTCACTTCGAGTAAGTCTGAGGTACGAAGACTGTATCGAGAAGTGTTCATTAAATAACACCTGTCAGGTTTTTAGCAAACAGCACATAAACCTGACAGGTGTATAACTTATCTAGTGCGCTTCTAACCAGTTGCTACCAACACCCATTCCAACCTCAACCGGAACGTTTAACGGCAACGCATTTTTCATATGCTTCTCAATAATTGGTTTTATTAAATCCAATTCTGGTTTATACACATCAAACACTAACTCATCATGCACTTGCAAAATCATACGTGATTTAATATTCATGTGTTTTAATTCGTTATGAATATTAATCATTGCCACTTTAATCATATCAGCAGCAGAACCTTGTATAGGCGCATTAATTGCATTTCGTTCAGCAAACGATCTCACAGTGGCATTACTCGAATTAATATCTTTTAACCAGCGTTTACGTCCTAATAAAGTTTGAACATAACCATGCTCTTTAGCAAAGTTAATTTCATTATCCATATAGGATTTAATAGACGTGTATTGCGCAAAATAATTATCAATTAATTGTTTGGCTTCGGCACGTGGGATATTTAAATTATCTGCTAAACCAAAAGCGCCTTGTCCGTATATGATACCAAAGTTTACACTCTTGGCTTTGTAACGCATTTCTTTGGTTACTTCACTTTCATCAATACCATACACTTTTGCAGCCGTAGCGGTGTGAATGTCTTTACCTAAATTAAAGGCTTCGCACATATTTGGGTCGCCACTAATAGAAGCCACAATACGTAATTCTATTTGCGAATAATCGGCGCTTAATAATGTGTATTCTTCATTACGAGGAATAAATGCTTTACGTATTTGTCTTCCTCGCTCGGTACGAATAGGAATATTTTGCAAGTTAGGATTATCGCTACTTAAACGCCCTGTAACAGCAACCACTTGGTTAAAGGTTGTGTGAATACGATTTGTTTTTTCGTTTACCAATAAAGGCAAAGTATCAACGTACGTTGATTTTAATTTTACTAATTCACGGTAATCTAAAATCTTAGCAACAATTGGATGTTTCCCTTCTAGCTTCGATAAAATATCTTCGCCAGTAGCATATTGTCCTGTTTTTGTTTTCTTAGGTTTATCAACGATTTTTAAGTACTCAAATAAAATCTCACCTACTTGCTTTGGCGAAGAGATATTAAATTTTGTTCCTGCTAAAGCCTGAATTTCTGCATCTACTTTGGTAATATCTTCTTGTAGTTGTGCTGAGAATTCATTTAA
>JBBIUW010000300.1:0-4117 GCA_037440045.1 Sphingobacteriaceae bacterium | reverse complement strand
CGCCCTTTTTCTTTCATTGGCATACTTGCTAAATTAATTACTAAGTCATCAGCTTTTACGAAACCGCCTTCTTTTATATAATCTTTTAAATCTGCTATTGTTTGATCGGTACTTTCATATTTATCATAAAAGAATCCACGAACACCCCACACCAAGCTTAAAGCATTTAATAACGATTTGTTATCTGTAAAAATATATACGTTAGCTTTTGGACGGTGGCTACTTAATTTAAAAGCTGTATAACCACTATGAGTCATTGAAATAATGGCAGCTACATTTGCTTGTTTTGCCATTACACTGGCATTGTAGCAAATACTATCTGTAATGTATGTAACAGTTTTTAATTCTGGTTCGTGCTCTTTATAATAAATACGATCGTCGCTTTCTATCTGCGTGATAATACGGCGCATATATTCAATTACCTTGATTGGATAACGCCCAACAGATGTTTCGGCGCTTAACATTACAGCGTCTGCACCATCTAAAACTGCATTTGCCACATCATTCACTTCGGCACGGGTTGGAGTATAGGCTGTAATCATACTCTCCATCATTTGAGTAGCAATAATAACAGGCTTAGATGCTGCTATACATTTGTTTACAATCATTTTTTGTAATAATGGCACTTGTTCCATTGGCATTTCCACGCCTAAATCTCCACGCGCAACCATTACCCCATCTGTTACTTCAATAATTTTATCTATTTCTTTAATTGCTTCTGGCTTTTCAATTTTAGCAATAACTCGAGAATTCTTTTTCTTTGAACGAATAATGTCTTTTAATTCAACAATATCCGTTACACTTCTCACAAAAGATAATCCAATCCATTCAAAATCATTTTCTAAAGCAAAATCTAAATCACGTAAATCTTTTAAAGTTAAACATGGTAAAGAAATTTTTGTATTAGGAAGATTTACGCCTTTTTTTGAAGATAAAATTCCTCCTGCAATAATTGTACAGCGTACTTCATCTTTTTTGTTTGTTTCAATAACTTTTAAAGTAATCTTACCATCATCAATTAACACTAATTCTCCGGCAGCTACATCTTGAGGAAACTGAGGATACGTAATAAAAATGCGCTCTGCTGTTCCTTCACATTCTTTTGTAGTAATGATTATTTCTTGCCCATTGATTAAATCTACGGCATTATCTTTTACTTTACCAATACGTAATTTTGGCCCTTGTAAATCTCCCAAAACACCTACGTGTCGGTTTAGTTTTTTATTTAATATTCTAATGTTATCTACTACATGTTTTATTGGTTCGTAGTCGCCGTGAGAGAAATTAATGCGACAGATATCTAAACCCGCTTTAAATAATTCTTCAAGCACTGCAATATTTTCGGTTGCCGGACCCATAGTGGCAACAATTTTTGTTTTATTATAAGTATAGTTCATAGTATAAATGTAGTACGAATGTAACAATTTCAACTCAAAAAATGGCATTATTAAATCATTATCTAATTTAGTACCTTAGCAGCTTTTAAAACCATTATGCCTAGTAAACTCGAAAAATTTGCCGAATTAAATACCTTTGCCAATACGTTTGCCTTTCATCATTTTGATATTCCAAATGGCTTTGCCCAAAAAGGAAAATGGCACGAGGAAGTGTTTAAAAATCAAAACCCTATTGTTTTAGAATTGGGCTGTGGACAAGGAGAATATACCATTGGGTTATCTGAAAACAATACAACCAAAAATTTTATTGGTGTGGATGTTAAAGGAAATCGTATTTGGACTGGAGCAAAAAAAGCCATGGACAAAAAAATGAGCCATGTGGCTTTTTTAAGAACACGTATTGATTTTATTGACCATTGTTTTTCAGAAAATGAAGTCTCGGAAATTTGGATTACTTTTCCAGACCCTCAGCCACAAAAAAATAGAGCGCGTAAACGTTTAACTAACCCCGATTTCTTTTTAAATCGTTATAAAAAAATACTAAAACCAGGTGGTTTGGTTCATTTAAAAACAGACAATACTTTTTTCTATGAATACACCATGGAGGTAATTAAAGAAAGAAATCTTCCGCTATTATTTGCTACTAACGATTTATATAAAAACTGTCCAGAAGGAAGAGAGGAGTTAATACAAATTAAAACTTATTACGAAACTCTTTTTACTGGGCGAGGTGAGGATATTAAATATTGTTGTTTTAAATTAGATTAAAATATGGCAACAAAGCGTCTACCTCATAAAACACATTTTTATAACAAGCTTGTAAAAAGTATTGCCACGGGTATGTTGTTTTTAATTGTGTCGTTAGGAATAGGCGTTATTGGCTATCATTATTTTTTTAATATTTCCTGGCTAGACAGTTTAGTAAACGCTAGTATGATTTTAACAGGAATGGGGCCTGTTGATAGAGCAGAAAGTGACGGCGCGAAGTGGTTTTCATCTTTGTATGCTATATATAGTGGTGTAGCGTTTTTAACCAGTGTTGCTGTTATTTTTGGCCCTATTGTTCATCGTTTCTTACATCAATTTAAAATAGACGTGGAGGAAGAATAATTTTTATATTGGATTTATAAAAAATTAACCTCTTTTTAATAATAAAACGCTTAAACTTGTATATGCATTCACTCTTTATAAATTGGAACCCAAGCCCTGAAATCTTTACCATTCCAGGTATAGATTGGCCGGTACGTTGGTATGGCTTATCGTGGGCCTTTGCTTTTATTGGTTGTCATTTCTTTATGAATCGTATTTTTAAAGCAGAAGGACGTACAGAAAAGCAGTTAGACTCTCTAACCCTTTATATCGTTCTTGCAACTATATTGGGTGCTCGTTTAGGTCATTGCTTGTTTTATGATTTTCCATACTACTCCACTCACCCTTTAGATATTTTAAAAGTATATGAAGGCGGATTAGCAAGTCATGGCGGTGGTATTGGTATTTTAATTGGGATGTGGCTTTATTGCCGTAATACAAAAGAAAATTGGCTTTGGTTATTTGATCGCTTGATTGTTGTTGTTCCATTTGCCTCATTTATGATTCGATTCGGAAATTTAATGAACTCTGAAATTATTGGACAACCTACTGATGTCCCCTGGGCATTTGTGTTTCATCAAGTTGATGAGTTGCCTCGTCATCCAACGCAATTATACGAAGCGCTTTTCTACATCTTTTTATTTCTGTTGTTTTATTGGTTATGGAAAAACAAACGCAGCAATTTTGGAAAAGGATTTATGTTTGGGTTATTTTGTGTATTAATGTTTGGATTCCGTTTTTGTATGGAGTTTATGAAAGAAAATCAAGAGAGTTTTGAGAATACACTACCCATAAACATGGGACAAATTTTAAGTATACCATTTGTTTTATTTGGTATATACATGATTATAAGATCCAAAAAAGAAACAACACATATTAATCCAATACAAACAAATTCTTAGAACATGGCTATATTAAATACATTCGACCCAAAAACAACAGAAGAAATATTTAAACGTTTAGAGAACTTAAACTACATGAGTAAGCCTCAATGGGGTAAAATGAATGCAGCACAAATGTTAGCTCACTTAAATGTCACTTATGATTTAACATATGGTAAAACAGTATCCAATCATTCGTTTTTTTCGAAACTAATGCTAAAGTTATTTGTAAAAGGAATTGTTACAAGTGAAAAGCCTTATCCAAAAAATTCTCGCACAGGTCCAGATTTTATTATTGCTGATGAACGCGATTTTGAAAAAGAAAAATCTCTTTTTATTGATTATGTGAAACAAACTGAAGCGCATGGCGCTAAATACTTTGAGGGAAGAGAAAACCCTGCATTTGGCATATTAACGGCTAAAGAATGGAGTAATCAATTTTATAAACATATCGATCATCACTTTACTCAGTTTGGAGTTTAGTTAATTTGTAAAATAAGTATCACAAAAAAGCCCGAATGAATTATTCGGGCTTTTTATTTTATGGGTTAGTATAAAATGATTACTCTTTAATCACTTTGATTGTTTGTTGAGCATTGTTTGTCATCACTTTCACAAAATAAACGCCTGCTGTTTCATTATTAATGTTTACAGTATGTTTTCCTGCTTCAAATGTTTCTGCTATTACAACTTGTCCTAATGCATTTGTTACTAGCACTTTTGATGTTGTTGTTAACTCCACTGTAAATA
>JBBIUW010000299.1:0-4185 GCA_037440045.1 Sphingobacteriaceae bacterium | reverse complement strand
GTCAGGTTTTAAAACCTGACAGGTCTTTTTATTTAACTATGACTGAAGAATTAGATCCAAAAGTATATCCCATTGGCAAAGCACAAAACCTTGAATTTACCAAGTATGTTTTATATCATTCAATATTAATGATTGAATCAGCGCCACTGAGATTAAAACAAAGAATTGCAACGTTGAACGAAAATGAATTAGAATTAAAATATCGTGAAGGAAGCTGGACAGTAAGACAAATTGTGCATCACTTAGCCGACTCGCATATGAATATGTGGATAAGAGTAAAGCACACTTTAACACAAGACAATCCAACGATTCAACCATATAATCAAAATGCATGGGCAGATTCTGTTGATTATAAAACAGCACCACTGGAAACATCATTAGCTATTTTTGAAGGTGTTCAACTACGATTTTCTAATTTATTGAAACATATGAGTGAGAGCGATTTTAAAAGAACCTATGTTCATCCAGAATACAACAAACAATATACTCTAGGAGAAGCAGTTCAACTATACGCTTGGCATGGTATGCATCATACAGCGCAGATTGAAGGGCTATTTAAGTAATAATCCTTAAATAAAAATCCTCATCCGCCAAAGCAGATGAGGATTTTTAATAAAGAACTGAAGATTGTTTTATTTCAAAAAAGTATCTATTGAATAAATATTTGATACTGGAATATGTTCTATTAAATTTAAAAGTTCATTTTCATTCATTGAAAATATTTCAGTTGCTGGAACAAACTTAATTCTCCCTTCGTCTTCTCCGTTTATAATTGTACCATACTTTCTAATTCCATTGGTCAATATAATCATTGCTTGCGTTGTGTTCATGGTTTCCTGTTTTTATTGCATATTATTTGGCAAACCTAATGCCAAAAAGTAATAAAATGATTAAGCTAAGGTTATCAAACTGTAAATGCTTGATTATAATAAGCTAAAGTATAATTAAAAACTCATTTTTAACATTTGCCTGTATCAGACCAAAACACTAAATAGATTTAAAAAAATAAAAAAGCACAAAAAAGTCCGTTTACTAATTGTAAACGGACTCATTTTTAATTATAAGAAAAATTACATATGAGAATCTAATTTACCTGCTAAGATATTTTTAGCTGCAACTCCTACATGTTTTTCAACCACTTCTCCATTTTTAAAGAATAATAAAGTAGGGATATTTCTGATTCCGTATTTAGCAGAAATTCCAGAATTGTTATCTACGTTTACTTTTCCTACTACTGCTTTTCCAGCATATTCAGTAGAAAGTTCTTCAACTACTGGTCCTACCATGCGGCAAGGCCCACACCATTCTGCCCAAAAATCAACTAATACAGGTTTGTCTGATTTTAACACTAACTCTTCGAAGTTTGCATCTGTTATTTCTAATGCCATTTTATTTTGTTTTTAAGGTTTATAAATTTTGAATTACTAAAGTAACTTTGTTCACCAAAATAATCAAACTTTAATCCAAATAGTTTTCCATGCCTTTTTGACATTATTTTAGTAAAGTAACATGCCCTATCATATCATGATGTTGCTTTAAAACATCCACTACCTGGGCTTTCCAAACATATACATCCTGTTTTGTAGACTCTGCATCACCTTTTCCTTTAATACTGCCATCCCAACTATCATTTATGTCATTAGTTTCAAAAACTAAAGCGCCCCATCTGTCAAAAACCTGTAATTTAAACTGTGTAATACCTATTCCCATAGCTTTAAACCCATCATTTAATCCATCGCTATTTGGCGTAAATGCATTTGGAATATATATGGCATAAGCTGGTTTTATTTCAATTAATTTAATTACTGAATCTTTACAACCATAAGTGTTGCTTACTAACTGCATAATTCCAATTGTTTTAGCATCTACGGTATTAAACATATGTGAAAAATCTCTAGTATTTTTTATCGTACCGTCGTCAAATATATATTTTACAGAACTAGCGCCTACTGATTCATCTTCTACCTCGATAAGTGGGGTTGTAATTTCAACCACATTTGGCGTTACATTAAAATCAGCAACAGGTGTAGGATAAACCTTAACAATACCTAGTAGAGTTAAGCTACTTACACAACCGCTATCCGACACAACCTTTAATGTTACATTATAATTTCCTGTAGAATAACAGTGCGTAGGATTTTGAGAGTAATCTGGCATACTATTATCGCCAAATATCCACTGATTAGTAACTATAGCTCCGTTTGATATATTAGAATTATTAGTAAAGTTGACACATAGCATTGGACATCCAATATTGTTTTGCAATGTAAATGATGCTGAAGGTGTAGCATTTACATAAACAGATTTGATGATTGTATTAGTGCAACCAAACTGTGTTTGAATTTCTAACTTCACTCCATAATTTCCAGCTAAAGAGAAATTAGATGATGGATTCTGGGTATTATTATCAAACACATTGTCACCATTAAAATCCCAAGCGTATGAAGTTATAATACCATCAGTGCTATATGATGCATTATTAAATTGAGTACTAGTTGGCAAACATGTTGACGGTGCGTAAAATTGAGCTACTGGATTGAAATGAACAATTACTGGATTAATATTTTGATTAGAACAATTATTATTTGAAATAGCAACTAATCTACTTTGTTGTGTTCCTGCAATAGGATACACAAAACTGGGACTTGCCGTTGAATCATCAATCGTACCGTTATTTTCAAAATCCCAACGGTATTTAATAATACTTCCCGAAACAATATTACTTTGATTATTAAATTGTGTTGCCTGATTTAAACAAGTTGTAGTAGAAAGAAAATTTACCATAGGTTTGGGATGTATAATTTGTGTTTGTGTAAAAGCATTAATACAATTATTGTTACTAGTAGCAGTTAATGTTACTTGATAAGTACCGTAGCCTGAATATAAATGAAGTGGCGTAAATCCGGAGGCTGATGTTGCATCTCCAAATTGCCAATTATAATTTGTAATTACCCCAGAGATAATACTAGATTGATTTGTAAATGTAGGCGCTGTTCCTTCGCAAACAGGAGCTGTATAAAACAGTACATTTGGTTTTGGATAAATTGTTACAACTGATGTGTAATTTGAAACACAATTGAGATTTGAAATAGCTACTAATTGGGTTGTATAAGAACCAGGGGTATTAAACAAATACGTAGGATTTATATTTGTATTATCTGGAATTCCATCAGATGAATAATCCCATATATAATTTGTAATACTTCCGCTAGCAATAGTTGAAGTATTCATAAAATTAACCAACGCACCTTCGCAAACATTGCTAGCTATAAAAGAAGTAATGGGCAATGGATTTACTATTACTTGTTGAGTAATACTATTGCTACAATTAGAATTTGTTGTGATATTTAAAGTAACATTATATGTTCCCACACTGTTATATTGATAATTTGGTTGATTAAAAGTTGATTGATTTCCATCACCAAACTGCCAATTAGTAGAAGTGATAAAACCATTACTCACTGAAGATGTATTTGAAAAAGAAGTAACTCCATGTAAACACACATTGTTAGCAGCAAAGGATGCTACGGGTAAAGGACTAATGGTAACTGGATACACAACTGTATCTTTACAACCCATGTTACTTGTTACGATTAGTTGTACATTGTAAGTTCCAGTATTTAAATAATTATTACTTCCATTTGGCGATGTTGCAAAATTCCCATCTCCAAAACTCCAATTGTTACTCAAAATATTTCCATTAGTAATACTACTAGTATTAATAAAACCAACCGTATGAGAACATGCAGAGGTTTGATTTGTAATATAATTAGCAACTGGTTTAGGATAATCTATTAAAGAATATGTTAATGTTGGGCCTGGACACCCTGTTACTGTGACTAAATTTAGAGTATAAAGCCCTGGCAAAGTAGTAGAAATAATTTGACTAGTTGCTATTGTTCCATCGGGGAACAGCCAATTATATGCTGCAAATCCATCAGGAGCAGTTAATTGAACTGTGGAACCTTGACATAGTGTTTCGTTTTGCGTGATATCAAAATTTGTACAGCTTCCGTCAATATATGCATATGCATAGTGTCCTCCTAAAGCACAATCATAGGTTGTAAAACGAATAGTTACGTTTTGTCCAATATAACTAGTCAAATCAACACTCACATTAGTCCATGGTTTATAAACAACATTAGCACAACTTGTTGAGTTTATAAAACCTGGAATATTTTGGCC
>JBBIUW010000298.1:0-4195 GCA_037440045.1 Sphingobacteriaceae bacterium | reverse complement strand
ATGGTAATACAGCAAATACATCATCTGTAGGTACTCAAACCTATTCTGTTGCAGGTACTTATACAGTGTCTTTAACGGCTACTAACGGTTCTTGTTCTGATATGGATTACGTAGTAATTACTGTTTTAAACGAAGATCCTTTTATTATTGTTCCGAATGTATTTACTCCGAATAACGATAGTGTAAATGATATTTTTAAAGTAAAAGGATTTAATATTGTTGATTTTAATTGTGCTGTATACGATAGATGGGGACCGAAATGTTTGAATGGAATGGAATTAATAATGGGTGGGATGGAAAATCTAATAATAAAGAAGTGCCAGCAGGTACCTATTTTTATATGATTAACGCAAAGGATATTAATAACAAGGAAATAAAAAAACAAGGAGCCTTCTCTTTATTTAGATAAAGGTAGTTTTATTTCATCTCCACATCTGAAGTTATTTTTAGGACAAGATTTATAACCATGTAATCCACATGGTTTACAGTCAAGATTGTTTACTTCTATAACTGTTGATTGATAAGATAAAGGGTAAAAACCATACGCAGGAACTGTTGAACAGAAAAATGCTGTAGTTGGAGAATTGCCTGCAGATGCTAAGTGAAGCGGACCACTATCATTAACATAGTTCATGCGAGCATGTTTCATTAATTCACACGATTCTAAAAGTGATAAATGTCCTGCTAAGTTTTGAATAGAGGAATGTGTGCTTTTGCTTTTTATCTCTTCACATAAATCTTTGTCATTTGGGCCACCTAGTAAATAAATAATAGTTTCTTTTGGGATGGAATTACACAATTCAATCCATTTATTTTTTGGTAATTGTTTTGTAAACCAAACCGATGAAGGCGCCATTGTTACAAACGCATGTGTTACGTAAGGTTCAATTTTTGAAAACTGCTTAAATGTGGGATATAGTTTAGGTTTAGCAACCGTTTTATCAGTGATTAATTCTATCAAATCATTATAACGATCTATTTCATGTCTTCCATCTCCAATTTTATGTTTTGCCTTTAAATTAAATAAAAAGGAAAATGGATTTTTGTCGTAGCCAGCAGTAAAAGAAGCTTTAGAAAAAGCAGTTAAAAAACCAGAACTTGCAAATCGATGTAGGTTAATGATTGTGTCAAATTTTTGACGACGTATCACTTTTAATAAATTAAATAAGCTTTTGTATTTTCCTTCTTGCTTGTTCCATACTAATGTTTGAGTTAAAAAAGGATGCTCTTGATAAAGAGATTCATTGCCTTTTCTAACCAAAATAGAAATTTTAGATTCGGGATAAAACGCATGTAATTTTTCTAATACTGATGAAGCTAAAATAGCATCGCCAATAAAAGCGGTTTGAATAACAAGTATGTTTTTATGAGTCAAAATATTATACAGCAACGTTATGTTCTCTTAATGCATCGTTTAAAGATGTTTTTAAATCAGTGCTAGCTTTGCGTTTTCCAATAATTAACGCACAAGGAACTTGATATTTGCCAGCAGGAAATTGTTTTGTGTATGAACCAGGAATAACAACACTTCTTTCGGGTACAAAACCTTTTGTTTCAATTGGAGTTGAACCAGTAACATCAATAATTTTTGTAGACATGGTTAAACAAACATTAGCACCTAAAACAGCTTCTTTGCCAACATGCACACCTTCAACAACAATGCAACGTGAGCCAATAAAGCAATTATCTTCAATAATTACTGGTGCAGCTTGAACAGGTTCTAACACTCCACCAATTCCAACTCCGCCACTTAAATGAACATGTTTGCCAATTTGAGCACAGCTACCTACAGTTGCCCAAGTGTCAACCATAGTGCCTTCATCTACATAAGCTCCAATATTCACAAAACTAGGCATCATAATTACGCCTTTTGATATATAACTGCCATATCTGGCAATAGAACCAGGAACTGTTCTTACACCAGCTTCCGCAAAATTGGTTTTTAGTTTCATTTTATCATGAAATTCAAAAGGACCAACTTCCATGGTTTCCATTTGTTGAATAGGAAAATAAAGAATAACCGCTTTTTTTATCCAGTCGTTTACTTGCCAAGTCCCATCTGCTTTTGGTTCAGCTACTCTCATTTTCCCTTTGTCCAAATCTTCAATAATTTGGCGTATAGCTTGCTGATTAGCAGACTCTTTCAGTAATTCTCTATTGTTCCAAATAGATTCAATTATAGATTGCATAAAAAAACGTTTAAAATTGTTTGCAATTTAACTAAAATAAGTATATTTGCACTCCAATTTTTTGGATTGGTTGTGTAGCTCAACTGGATAGAGCATCTCACTACGGATGAGAAGGTTTGGGGTTCGAATCCCTACACGATCACAATAAAACCCTTTGTTTGCAGAGGGTTTTATTTTTAATATTTGGTGAGGTAGTTCTCCCGATAGCTATCGGGATGGTTAGAGCATCAGAAAAAATTTGGTGAGGTAGCTCAGTTGGTTAGAGCATCGGATTCATAACCCGAAGGTCAGGAGTTCAAATCTCCTTCTCACTACTAAAAAGAGTCTTTCAGAAATGAAAGACTCTTTTGTTTTTAGGGAGTTCATCCCGATAGCTATCGGGACTCCTTCTCACTACAAAGCCCTGAAGGAATTCAGGTTTTTTTTGTTATATGCTAGTTTGAATTAGTAAATTTGACTGAATTTTAAACAGATTATGACTACAATTATAAAATCAGGAAAAGAGGAGGCGATTGAGTTAGTTATTTTTTTGTCTAAAATATTGCAAAAAAATGGCATTCCTGCTCACAGAATGGAAGATGTGTTTTCTAATCTTTGTCAAAGTTTGGATTTAGAAGGTGATGTTTTTTCGTCTCCTAATGGGTTGATGATTAATGTTGGAGAGAGGGGTAATCCCAAGACCTTCTTTATTAAGGCACCATACGGAGATTTGAATTTTGAAAAATTGAATAAACTTCATAAGGTGTATCAGAGTATTATTGACAAAAAGATAACTATTTCAGATGCAGTTAGGGAGCTAAATTTAATAGAAAAATCACCTAAACGTTATCACTTATTAATCGAAATATTGTTTTTTGGTATATCAACAGGTAGTGCAGCTAGATTATTTGGAGGAGGCTATGCGGAAATTATAGTATCTTTTTTAATTGGCTGTTTCATTGGTTTTTTAATTGATTTAACAAATTACGTTCCTAAGTTAGGAAGGATGTTAATAGTTATTTCTGCTTTATTTGCGAGTGCATTTGCAAAATTATCAGTAGTATATTTCGGTAATTACTCAATAGATATTGCCACTATTACTGGACTTATTATTTTAATACCAGGTTTTTCATTTACCGTTTCTATTATTGAGTTAGTTAATGGACATGCATTGGCCGGAACTGCTCGATTTTCAAATACAATTATAACTTTACTAATGATAGGATTAGGAATAGGGGTAGGTAGCCAAATAGATAAAGTATGGCATATCGTTCCTTCAAGCTCTAATTTGCCATTACTGCCCGAATGGTCTATTTATATAGCTTTATTAACTGTTCCTTTGGGCTTTGTGGTTCTATTTAAAGCTCAATTCAAAGATTTTATATGGATTTTACTAGCATGTTTATGCTCATTTTATTCGTTAAAACTTGGGTCTAGTTTTGGAAGTGTTCATTTGTCGATTTTTATCGCTTCTTTCATTTTGGGATTAAGTAGTAATATTTTTGGATTGATTACCGAAAAACCAATTTCAATTATGTTGGTTCCGGGGATTATTTTATTAGTTCCAGGCTCTTTAGGTTTTCAAAGCATATCTAACTTATTAGATAATGAAACATTAAGAGGAGTAGAAACAGCATTTTCAATGACAATAACAGCGGTATCGTTAGTAGCAGGGTTGGTGCTAAGTAACATTGTTATTGCTCCAAAAAAAAGTTTCTAAAATCATTTTAATTCTCCTGTTTTTTGTTTTGGGGTATATGTATTTTGTCTGAAAAAATCGCAAAGTTTTTTATTAAAAAGCTTGATAAATATCAGTTTTTACCCAAGTTTTTTAAGTTAAGAATAGGTTAAATCAACCTCAAGAAATTATTTCTAAAAAAAGTAAAAAATAATGCAAATTAAATTTGTTTAAATCAATACACTGCATAAATTTACAAGGTTAAATAAAACGATATAAAAATGGATAGATTAAAAGATAAGTTCCGCGAGAAAGCAGTTCCTTTAGCGGCAGAGATTAAAGATATTAT
>JBBIUW010000297.1:0-4201 GCA_037440045.1 Sphingobacteriaceae bacterium | reverse complement strand
AAGAGAAGGTGTAAAGTATGCCATGCATGATATGCTAGAACCAAAAATATTAGTAAAGTAAATATCCTCCCCCTACCCCCTCCAAAGGGGGACAATATAAAACGAAATTAAACACAACAATTAAGAAATACTTTCCATCAAATGACTAACTAAAAAAGTAATATATAACAAAACTAACAACAATGCATATCCCTATCTGAGGAGGGACAAAATAAAACAACATTAAAACTAACAAACAACGCATATCCCCCTCTGGAGGGGGCAGGGGGAGGAAATAACAAATTAAAATATAAAATGCCTGCCGAAAATAATAACTTCTATAATAAACGCTTACAACCTTTTGCTCATGAAAAACGATATGAAATGACAAAGGCAGAAGCTTGTTTATGGAAATTTGTTCTGTCAGGTAAAAAATTAGGTTATACGTTTAATCGTCAAAGGCCAGTTTTAAATTTTATTGTCGACTTCATGTGTAAAGATTTAAAACTAGTAATCGAAGTAGATGGCTATTCTCATTTCTTGGATGAGATAAAAATGAAAGACGAGAAAAAACAAAAGGCGTTAGAAAACTTAGGATATACTGTTATTAGATTTCAAGATAGCGAAATACTAAATCAAATTGAAACAGTAAGAATAGCTATTTTAAATTGTATTGAACAAATTGAAAGTAAAAAAATCCTCCCCCTACCCCCTCCAGAGGGGGACAAAAAATCTCAATAGATAAATTTAAATCATATATTTAATATCGCAATAAAAAACAATTATGGAATATAGAAGACTAGGAAAATCAGGATTACAAGTAAGTACATTATCATTTGGATCATGGATTACCTTTGGTAAACAAATAGAAAATAATACTGCTGATGAGTTATTAAGTATTGCCTACGACAACGGTATTAACTTTTTTGATAATGCAGAAATTTATGCTGCAGGAAAATCAGAAATAGTGATGGGTAACATTTTAAAACAAAAAAATTGGGCTCGTAGCTCTTATTGCGTTTCAAGTAAAGTATATTTTGGATATGAGGATAAAAAGCCTAATCAAACTGGTTTATCACGTAAACATATTATTGAAGGATGTCATGCCGCACTAAAGCGTTTACAAGTAGATTACATTGATTTATTCTTTTGTCACCGTCCTGATAAAAACACACCCATAGAAGAAACTGTTTGGGCTATGAATACCTTAATACAACAAGGTAAAATTTTGTATTGGGGAACAAGCGAGTGGGCAAACGACGAAATTATGGCGGCATTTGTATTTGCTGAAAGAAACAGATTGATTGGACCAACCATGGAACAACCTCAATACAACATGTTTGAAAGAACAAAATTAGAGAAAGATTACTTATTACTGTTCAGAGATTTTGGATTAGGTACTACTATTTGGAGTCCACTAGCTTCCGGATTATTATCTGGTAAATACAATAATGGTATTCCTCAAGATAATCGTTTACATATTGAGGGCATGGACTGGCTAAAAGAGCGTACATTAGGAGAAGAATCTAAAATTGAAAAAACAAAAAAATTAGCAGTATTAGCTAATGACCTAGGAGTTACAGTTGCTCAATTAGCAATTGCTTGGACAATTAAAAACCCTAATGTTAGCACTACTATTTTAGGTGCATCAAAAAAAGAACAATTGATTGAAAATTTAAAAGCACTAGATATTGTTCCATTAATTACCAATGAAGTAACTGATAAAATTGAACTAATTTTAAACAACAAGCCTGTTCAAGCGCAATTTTAAACATTCAAAAATTATAACGTCACCCTGAACTTGTTTCAGGGTCTACCAACGAGATGCTGAAACAAGTTCAGCATGACAGAAAACAGAAAATGGATAAAATATTTTCAGATTTAAAAGTTATTGAATTAGCTGGGGTTTTAGCAGGACCATCTGCTGGTTTATTTTTTGCTGAACTAGGAGCGAGTGTTATTAAAATTGAAAATCCTAAAACAGGCGGCGATGTTACCAGAAGCTGGAAACTAAAAACTGAAGATAAAACAGATAAAACTAGTGCCTACTTTTGGAGTGTGAATGCAGGAAAAGAAATTCTGTTTTTAGATTTATCACTAGACAATGATCTACAATCCTTTTACAACTTAATTAAAACTGCCGATGTTTTAATTACCAATTACAAATTAGGTGACGACAAAAAATTGAAAGTAGATTATGACACTCTAAAAAACGTTAATCCTACTTTAATTTATGCGTCTATCAATGGCTTTGGTAGTCAAAATCCGCGTACGGCCTATGATTTAATTTTACAAGCCGAAAGTGGTTTTATGTTTATGAATGGAGAAAAAAATGCAGCTCCTTTAAAAATGCCTGTTGCCTTAATTGATATATTAGCAGGACACCAGCTTAAAGAAGCTATTTTAATTGCACTTATTAATAAATATAAAAAACAAATAGGATCACACATTACTGTTTCTCTTTTTGATACTGCAATTGCATCACTAGCTAATCAAGCAACAAACTGGTTAATAGCCAACCATCTTCCAACAGCACAAGGTTCTTTACATCCAAACATAGCTCCATACGGAGAAATATTTACGACTAAAGATAATCATCAAATTACCTTTGCCATAGGCAGCGATAAACAGTTTAAACATTTGTGTGATATTTTAAACCTTGAGTTATACCATCAACCTGAATTTGAAAATAATCAAATTCGTGTAGCAAATAGAATTGACTTATATTCAAAACTCAATCAAAGTATTCAATCGTTTCATTTTGATACGATATTCTCAGAATGCATAAAATCCGATATTCCAATTGGAAAAATTAGAAATTTGAAAGAAGTTTTTGAATTACCAGAAGCAAAAGCATTAATAAATTCTTTTTTATACAACAACAGTACTATACACTCTATAAACTCAATTAGCTTCAGATTTGAAGATTAATTTCCTCTTTTTTTTTGAATAAAACACTATAAATGTCAATATCATTTGATAGCATTTATTTAGGATTATTTGTAAACTTGTTAAATAATTAATCCTATGTCAAAATTAGCTTTTTCATGTCTGTTTATACTTGTTTTTGCTTTTACAACAAAAGCTCAATATAAAGACACCGTATTATTAATGAATGGCAATTATATCGTAGAGAAAGTTTTAGATACACTAATAGGGGCTGTTACTATTGTAAATCCAGCAAATACAGCAGAAAAACTACATTACGAATACGATGATATTTATTGTGTGAAATACGCATCAGGATTCACAGACTATTACTATTCTCAGGATACATTAAGGGGTAATTATTTTACACGCGAAGAAATGCAATACTATATTTATGGAGAACGCGATGCTCGTAAAGGTTTTAAAGCCAGAGGGTCTTTAATTGGCGCGGGTGTGGTTGGTTTAGCTAGCGGAGGATTAGGATTATTTTTCGCCCCAATTTTTCCATATGGTTACATGGCTCTTAGCGGAATTCCAAAAGTGAGAATAAGACATAGCACAATCAGTAATCCAAATTATATAGAGCAAGATGCTTACATCTTAGGATATGAAAGGGTATCTAGAACAAAGCGACGTATTCAGGCATTAATTGGCGGAACCATAGGTTTAGCAGCTGGATACGGATTATACTTTGGAATATTAAAAGATAAATTACCATCAAGTATTACATTAAGATTTTAAAAACACGAACTATGAACCGTCAAAAAGTACTATTACTAGGATCTGGAGAATTAGGAAAAGAAGTTACCATTGCATTACAACGTTTAGGACAATATGTTATCGCAGTTGATTCATATAAGGATGCACCTGCTATGCAAGTTGCTCATGAATATGAAGTCATCAATATGTTAGATGGAGATGCCTTAGACAGTATTGTTGCCAAACATAAACCAGATTTAATAGTACCCGAGATAGAAGCCATTAGAACTGAACGTTTTTATGACTACGAAAAACAAGGTATCACCGTTGTGCCAAGTGCTAAGGCTGCTAATTTTACAATGAATAGAAAAGCAATTCGTGATTTAGCAAGTAAAGAATTAGGATTAAGAACGGCTAAATATTTATACGCAACCACATTAGAAGATTTTAAAAAAGCAATTTCTATCATTGGAATTCCATGTGTTGTTAAACCTTTAATGAGCAGTAGTGGAAAAGGACAAAGCGTTGTAAAAACAGAACAGGATATTGAAAAATCATGGAACTACGCCATGGAAGGATCAAGAGGTGATTACAA
>JBBIUW010000296.1:0-4212 GCA_037440045.1 Sphingobacteriaceae bacterium | reverse complement strand
GTTCGTAATGGAAATAATTGGGTTAAAATAGAACGTCATAAATTACGTTATGATTTAATCAAAAAATATAAATCAAGCGGCTCTCTTTTTGATTTAGGCGCAGGATGGGGACACTTTATGTTAACTGGTAAAATGTTAGGATATGATGTTTATGGAATCGAGATATCTGAACAACCATACCTATATTCAAAAAATGATTTAAAACTACCCGTTGATCATATTGATTTTTTTGATATGACAGAGGATAAAAAATTTGATATCATTACTATGTGGGATGTATTAGAACATATTGATAAGGCGGATGATGTTATTGCGAAATGTTCTCGTTTAACTGCAAAAAATGGAATTATAGTTATTCAAGTTCCGCAAATCGATTCTTATTTTGCTAAAAAACATAAGGATAATTGGAAGATGATGGGGATTGATCATGTAAATTATTTTGGAAAGAAAACAATATCACAATTACTAGCAAACAATGGCTATAAAGTTGAAACCATCAAATCTTCTTTTGAAATAAAATTATTCATTATGTATACAATTTTGCCTTTTGTGAAGCGATTAAAAGGTGGTGATAAAACGAAAACTGTAAGACAAACAGACACAACTATTAATTCAACAGAAAGACAACAATACTTTAACACATTTACAGAAAAACCTATGTGGAAATTAAAGTTGTATATGAAAATTCACAATATTATTTACAAAACGTTATCTGCACTTAATATTGGAGAAGAAATGATTGTTATTGCTAGAAAAGTAAATTAAAAAATAAGTTGATACATTAGCTCATCTTCAAATTTATTTTTAGCAACTTGATTCCATTGTTTTTTTATTCCAATTTTTGAAAAACCACATTTTTCAAACAGGGATATACTTTCGATATTTTCAGTACTTATATTACAATATAATTGATTCATTAATAATGTATTGGAGCCGTATGTTTTAACTAATTCTACAGCCTCAAAAGCATATCCTTTTTTTCTATATTCTTCAAAAATCAATATCCTCACCCCTACTCTTAAATTTAAAGGATCAAAATCAAATAAATCAATTGTACCAATAGGTTTATGATTTTGTTTATTACAAACCATAAGTCTTAACTGTTTATTTGTATAAATATCTTGATGAGCAGTATGAAGGTATAACTCTAAAATATCCTTACTAAATGGTGTAATTGTATTACTTACCTTCCAAATTGAAGAATCATTTTCTGAGACATACAATAACTCTAAATCAGAAGATTCTAAGGCTCTTAAATAAATATGCTCTGAATGAATAAACATTAGTTCTTATAAAAATTAGCGCGTTCTAAATTAATAACATCTTGCAATTGTTCGTTTGTATAAACAGGTAGAGAAAAATTTCCTAATTCAAGTTTCTCATCAATATTTAATCCTTGCACAAAAGATATATATTGATTTTGTTTTAACCGTTCAATAAACTCAAACAACAATTCTTGTTTGTTTTCTTTAATTGCATAAAACTCTTGGATAAATAATTTTATTGGGCTTAAACAAGATGCTTCGTTGGCTTTTACCTGACTAAATTGCTGAATATAATATTGACAGATTTCTTTTTGATAATCGAGACTAAATACAGGATGTTTTTGAAGTTTTATAAAAATAGATTCTATTTTTTTCTGCTGAATAGTTTTTAATAAAACTTTTATTTCAACATTTAATTCATGACCTTTTATGGTTAATGAATTATAATTTCCATTTATTAAAATACCAATATGTGGTGGGGTTCTAGAAGCATGTAAAATAACAAGCCAAGCATCTTTCATCAATAATTCTTGATCAAAAGAATTATCTATATGTAATGTATATGAGCTTTGAATAACCATTTTTTCAAAGTTACGGAAAGATTATCTAAATATATTATGAAATTGTTAAACCTAATTTCTTACTAATAACACCTTCTTTTAGAGAGAATGTAGAAACTCTCATGTCTGTTAATTTTAATTCAGTTAAAATAAAATCAATTAATAAAATAGAAATTACAATCATATCAACTCTCATATCTATTAATCCATTGATATGATATCTTTCTTGTATTGTAGATTCTTTTATCATTTCACTAATAAAATAATATTGCTCTATATTAACTAAATACTCTGTTTGAGATTCGTTTAATGCAATTTCATTAAATCTACCCGCAATAATATCTACAACGGAATCAAATGCTCCTGAAGAACCAATTAATTCAATAGGTTTAAAAATTTTTACCGCCTCAAACAATGATACAAGCTCTTGTTTTAAATATTCATTAAAGCGAATAATTTCTTGAGGCGTTACTGGATCCGAAAGTTTAAATCTTTCTAAAAGTCTTGCTGCTCCTATTAAGTAGCTTTGTTTCCATAATATAGAGTTATTATTCGCTAAAATAAATTCGGTACTTCCACCTCCAATGTCCATTATCAAAGAAATGGAATCATTCATTTTAACGGCCATTTTATTGCCATGGTAAATCAAATCAGCCTCTTCATTTCCATCAATTACAGTTATTGCAATCCCTGCAACTTTTTTAGCCTGAGTAACAAATTCATTACCATTAGTTGCAGATCTGATAGCAGATGTAGCAAAAGCATAGGTATGTTCTACATTATAGTCTAATAAATATTGCTGAAATTGTTTTAAAGCATTTATACCTCTTTGAAAAGGAGCATCTGCAATATATCCAGAATTAATTGTGCCTTCTCCTAATTTTACTGCTATTTTGGTATTAAATATTTTTTTGAAAGTACAATTAGAAAGCCGTTCTGCAATCAGCAAGTTAAAAGTGTTTGTTCCTAAATCTATGATTGCAAATACCATTGAGCTACTTATTTTAATACCAATTTAATGAAAACAAATGAGAATACCTATTTATTGAATAAGGTATTGATATCTTTGTCTGATAAAGCGTTTATCGAAACCTCTCTTTTTCTTATCTGTTCCAAGATTAGAAGAGAAAATGAGAGAAAGTTCGTGAGAGCCTTTTTGATATTTTCTGAGAGGTGAGGTAACAATATCATAAGAATATGATACTTGAAAATTTTCTTTTATGGTATAACCTAGTTGCAAAGCTACTGCATCATTTAATCTAAAACTAAAGCCAGCAATTAATTGTTGTTTCATATGAATACGCAATGTGTAATCAAACGAAAAAGGAACCCCAGGTACAAAAGAAGCTAAAATTGAATTTTCGAATGTAAAACTAGGATCATCTGCCCAATTAAAACCAGCCGATAAATTGTAATGTGATGCATTTGTATACTTACCTTTTTTAAGAGAATCGTTTTTATAAAATTCAAATTTGCTTCCAGCAATATTATTTGCACCTATTCCTAAATGAAATCTATCATTGTAATATAACAATCCAAAACTACCGTCAAATGTATGGTTTTTATCACTAATGTATTGATTAACTGCTTTATCTTGTTGATTTCTTAGAGTTACATCTCCACCATTAAATGTTTGTGTAAGATAATTTCCTTGCAATCCAAATGATAATTCAGAATCTGCAAACTTAACATGATAAGCCGCTGTTAAACTAGTTACCAAATTATTAAAAGGTCCTATATCATCTTTAAATATAAACCCACCTACTCCTAATCTTCCTTTCCATAATCTAGAATTTAAAGCTAAGGCATATGTTTTTGGAGCTCCATCAAAACCTGTCCATTGGTTTCTATAGTTGATTCTTATATCTACTAATCTTTTAGTTCCGCAAAAAGCAGGATTATATAAAGTTTGATTACTACGATATTGAGACCACCAAGGATATTGCTGAGCAAAAGAATTAGCAGTAAATAAAACAAAGACAAATATTACAAGATTTCTAATCAAAAAATATTTTTTAGAGCTATTAATTAGAATTACTTTTTAGTTGACACGAACGCCATCTTTGTATTTAGCAATAAACCCATCGTAACCTTTTGCTTTTAACTCATCACGGTATTT
This sequence comes from Sphingobacteriaceae bacterium, assembly GCA_037440045.1. GTDB lineage: Bacteria > Bacteroidota > Bacteroidia > B-17B0 > Aurantibacillaceae > UBA4416. Next base: position 268 of record JBBIUW010000296.1, on the reverse strand, counting down.
AATAGCCTCATCTAATGTTTTAAAATTACCAGTTGTTACTTTGTACATACCGTTAATTAAATCAATACTTACACTTCCAGCACCAGAAAACTTACCTTTACTTGGTTGGTTAGAATAAGCTCCTAACTGAACCTTATAAGTCATACCTACTGAAGAAGAAGATGATGACGAAGCTGTTTTTGCTTTTGTTTCAACTGGTTTAGTAGTTGTTACAGGTGTAGTTTCTACAGGAGTTGATTTCGTTTCAACCGGTTTAGTAGTTGTTACA
>JBBIUW010000295.1:0-4273 GCA_037440045.1 Sphingobacteriaceae bacterium | reverse complement strand
CCCTAATTTCAGTTACCAAAACGAGGAAGATGAAGTGCAAGAAACTCTACCTCCCCAACAACAAAATTTAAAATTATTTTTAGACCGAATTGGTGGTGGAAAATTAGTTACTCGGATAAGTGGTTTTGTGGGAACCGAAGATGATTTGAATGATTTAGCAAAAACCTTAAAACAAAAATGTGGAGTTGGAGGCAACGCCAAAGACGGCCAAATTTTGATTCAGGGAGATAACAGAGACAAACTATTAGACCTATTGACTAAAGCGAACTACAAAGCCAAAAAAGCAGGGGGTTAAAAATTGTTGTATTTTTTTTAAAATTAAGAATTATACAGTAAAAATTCCGATATTAGAAACTCTAAAACTAAACCACTATGAATGCATTTGTTGAAATTTTTAAAATCTTAATTCCTGCTGGAGCTGTATTTGCTGCCGCTTACTTTTTAGTAAAACGTTTTTTAGATAATGACCAAAAAAGACGTGAACACGAATTAAAAAAATCTGTTCAAGGAACCATTACACCTTTAAAAATTCAAGCATACGAACGTATTGTTATATTTTTGGAACGTATTAATCCCAATAGCTTAGTTATTCGCGTTAATAAAAATGGTATGTCTGCTCGCCAGTTACATCAAGAGTTAGTAGCTTCTGTAAAATCAGAGTACGAACATAACTTATCACAACAAATATATTTATCAGTTGGTGCATGGGAATTAGTAAAAACATCAAAAGAAGAAATGATACAACTTATCAATATTTCATCTTCTAAAGTAGCACCTGATGCTAACAGCTCTGAATTAGCGATGATGATTTTAAATATCTGTTCTAATCTTGGTAAAAAATTACCGAATGATGTAGCTATAGAATATATTAAAAGAGAGATTGCTCAAAATTTTTAATTTATTGTCGCATGATTACTAAAAAGCAAATATTAAGTAGCATGAAAGAATTGCCTGAACGCTTTTCTGCTGAAGAAATTATTGATAAAATAATTTTATTACAAAAAATTGAAATCGGAATAGAACAATCTGCTGCTGGAAAAATTGTGTCCGAAACCAATGCTCGTAAAAAATTAAAGAAATGGTTGAAATAAACTGGACTGAGCAATCCCTTGAAGACATTAATAACATTGCAGAATATATTGCTAAAGATTCTGTAAAGTATGCGAAAATTCAAGTAGAACTTTTTTTTGAAAGAACACATATTTTAAAAACAATGCCTTTATCAGGTAAAATAGTCCCTGAAATTAATAAATCAAAAATTAGGGAATTAAATTCTGGAAATTACAGAATAATATATAAGATTATTGACAAACAACGTATAGATATTTTAACCGTGCATAACGGATACAGGTTACTAAAAAAAACAAAACTTAAATAATAATGCAAAAATTATTTACAGAATTTGCATCTACAACTACTGCTCAATGGAAAGAGCAATTGGTAAAAGATTTAAAAGGGATTGATTTTAATACCTTAGTTTGGAAAACAAACTCAGGTATTGAGGTACAACCTTTTTACACTTCAGAAAATTTAAAAACAAATCCAGTTCCTTTATTTACTAAAAATGATTGGGCAATTTGCGAAAACGTTTTTGTATCAGATGCTAAAACAGCCAATGCTCAAGCATTAAACGCTATACAAAATGGCGCTTCGGGCTTAGTATTTCATATTACTCAAAAAACAGATTTTGCTGTTTTGTTAAATGGAGTTTTAATGCAACACATTTACTCTTTGTTTATAGTAAATCCTGAATTTGAAAAAGAATTAACCTCTTTTTTAAGTTCTATTTCAACAGGTGATAATTGTTTTGTAGAATGTGACACTACATTAGATGGAAAGGTTGAATTACATAATTCTTCATCTATTTGTATTAACACCAATTTGTATCAGGAAGCAGGTTCAAATACTGTAAATGAATTAGCATTTTCTATCGCTCATTTAAATGAATATTTAAATATTGTAACATCTTCCATTAAAACAATTCACATCAATGTTTCTGTTGGTGGAGATTTCTTTATGGAAATTGCTAAACTAAGAGCATTAAGAAAATTAGCAAATTTCTTATTAAGTCAGTATGAGATGAAAGCAACTGTTCATATTCATGCTCAAACTACTTTAATAAACAAAAGTGTGGTTGATAGTTATAATAACATGTTACGCTCTACTACTGAAACAATGAGTGCTTCTATTGGTGGCGCCAACAGTATTGTAGTTTTACCTTTTGATGTAGAGTTTAATGAACATAACGATTTTAGTTCTCGTATGGCTCGTAACCAACAATTAATTTTAAAAGACGAAAGTTATTTAAATATGGTTGCTGATATGTCTGCCGGTTCTTACTACATTGAAACATTAACTGAAACACTATGCGAAAAAGCCTGGGAGCAATTTAAAACAATTGAATCGAAAGGTGGATTGTTAGATTGTTTAAAATCAAACTACATTCAAGATATCATTTCTAAAGATGCTGAAACATTGATTCAGCAATTTAAAGAAGGTAAATTAGTATTAGTTGGAGTTAATAAATTCCAAAATAAAAACGAAGAAGTGAAAGCTGTAAAAAGAAAGAACAGTGTTCATCCTTCAGGAATTAAAGCTATTAATTTGAGCGAATCTTTAGAACAACAATTAGAAAATTAATCATGAGAAAAGATTTTTCAAACATATCATATAAAAGTTCTAATGTCACGCTAAGCAGAGTTGAAGCGCCTGAGAAGTTTACAACTGCCGAACAAATCACATTAAACTCAACTTATACTTTAGCCGATACTAAAGAATTTGAACATTTAAATTTTGGCGCAGGAACACCTCCGTTTTTACGTGGCCCCTACTCTAGTATGTATGTTCAAAATCCTTGGACTGTTCGTCAGTATGCAGGTTTTAGTACTGCCGAAGAAAGTAATGCATTCTATAGAAGAAATTTAGCTGCTGGGCAAAAAGGTTTATCTGTTGCATTTGACTTAGCCACTCACCGAGGATATGATAGTGATCATGAACGTGTGGTTGGAGATGTTGGTAAAGCTGGTGTAGCCATTGATTCTATTTTAGATATGAAAGTGCTATTCGATCAAATTCCACTCGACCAAATGAGTGTGAGTATGACAATGAATGGTGCTGTATTACCAATTTTAGCATTTTATATTGTAGCTGCCGAAGAACAAGGCGTATCAATGGACAAGCTATCAGGAACAATTCAAAATGATATTTTAAAAGAGTTCATGGTGCGTAACACATACATTTATCCACCAGAGCAATCCATGAAAATCATCGCAGATATTTTTGAATTCACATCTCAAAAAATGCCTAAGTTTAATTCCATTTCCATTAGTGGCTACCACATGCAAGAAGCAGGTGCAACTGCTGATATTGAATTAGCATATACTTTAGCAGATGGATTAGAATATATTAGAACTGGAATTAAAGCAGGATTAGATATTGATGCCTTTGCTCCTCGTTTATCATTTTTCTGGGCAATAGGCATGAACCATTTTATGGAGATTGCTAAAATGCGTGCTGGTCGTATGCTTTGGGCAAAGATGGTAAAACAGTTTAATCCTAAATCTGCTAAGTCAATGGCTTTAAGAACTCACTGCCAAACAAGTGGATGGAGTTTAACAGAACAAGACCCATTTAACAACGTAACACGTACTTGTGTAGAAGCTTTAGCTGCAGCTATGGGTCATACACAAAGCCTACATACAAATGCATTAGATGAAGCTATTGCTTTACCAACCGACTTTAGTGCCCGTATAGCACGTAACACACAATTATTTTTACAAAACGAAACGAATGTTTGTAAAGTAGTTGATCCTTGGGCTGGCTCTTACTACGTTGAAACTTTAACTCATGAGTTAGCACACAAAGCTTGGGAACTAATTGAAGAAGTTGAAAAGCTTGGAGGCATGGCAAAAGCCATTGAAACAGGTATTCCAAAAATGCGTATTGAAGAAGCAGCTGCAAGAAAACAAGCACGTATTGATGGTGGTAAAGATGTGATTGTTGGCGTTAACCTATATCAAACTAACGAAAAAACAAACATCGATATTTTAGATGTTGACAATGCCAAAGTAAGAACCCAACAAATTGAGCGTTTATCAAAATTAAAATCTGAACGTAATCCTAAAGAAGTGGAATCTGCCTTAGCAGCATTAACTGAAGCGGCAAAAACCGGCAAAGGTAATTTATTAGAATTAGCTATTAATGCCGCTCGAGTACGTTGTAGTTTAGGTGAAATATCTTACGCATTAGAAGTTGTTTTTGGAAGATACAAAGC
>JBBIUW010000294.1:0-4277 GCA_037440045.1 Sphingobacteriaceae bacterium | reverse complement strand
TGTGGCATCTACTACCATTTCATTTAACTCGTTACTGTAATCATTCGTACTTGATGTAGCCATACGTAAATCAGAATTTTGAGTCGCTAAAAGAGGTACTGCTCCACATGCAGTTGGTGTGCCAGTAGAATTTATTAAAGTAGTTCCCCATGAAAATGCAACTCCTGTACCAATAGCTACATTTGTTAAAGGTCTTGTTGCTTGTGATCCAGCAGTAATATTATTCATATATAGCAAAGAGCTACCAGCAGTAGAATTATCGACACTTGTTTGTGATGTAGTGAATGTAGGTGTACTAGTCATATCCCAATAATTATTACTTGCCACAGTACTATTGCCTTGTGTGCCAATTATTCCTGATGTTTTTAGAACAAATCCATCTTGCGCACGATGCATTGTGTTTTGAGTAATACCATAACCACCAGAAGTTGGACTACTACAGGTTCCTTCAAACACTAAACTACGGGCAGCATCATCGACTTGATTACATTGCACAAGCATACTGCTAGAGTTTTGCAAATAAATACCGTATGATAAAATATTGCTACCTGCGCTATATGCTGTACCTCCTACATTGTTATATTTAGTGTGATTGTTACTTATATTCAAATTTTGACAACCAACCGCTTTAATACCATTGGTATTGTCTGTTGTAGAATACCGACAAGTAACACTATTTGTTAGCACATTAACTATTTTCTTAACATTACTTAATGAAATCCCTGTACCAGTTTCAGTAATCACATTATTAACAATTTCTGAAGTAGTCGGTGTTACAGTAGTACCAGCTAAAAGATCTGTAATATAAATCCCGATGCTACAATACCCATTTGAATTGGCACTAATAGGGTTGTTTGCATCTATTTTTAATACATTGGTACTGATGGACGAAGTGTTATTACGATTTATCCAAATAGCTGATGCGCAATTATTAATTGTATTTAATTCTACATCAATAGTGTTATTTGATGCAGGTTTTATAACTATACCTGCATTGCCATAACCAATTGTTGGTGAAATAGCAGTGGTGGAATTATTAAAATTGTTACCAATTACATTTGTTGTTTGATAGTTAGCAATATTAACAGCCTGATAAATATCATTAAAGGTATTTAGCTGATTAGCAGCTGCCCCTCCCACTGTAATAGTATAAGTACCAGATGTAGTACCTGTAGCATTAATGCCGTAGCCTAAATAATTGTAACAAGGTCCAGGCATACAAGAAACAAAATTAGGGTCTAATATTTTTTGAAACTTATTGTTGTAAACAATAGCGTTTGTTCTAGTTAAAAATACACCATTCTTTATTCCATCAAAACCATTAAATATTCCTGATGATGCAGCAGAACCAACAGTCAAAGCATTTACATCTGTTGCCATTATACCCCAAACTCCTTCAGTAAAATCGTTAGGAGATTTCATATTTGCGGCAGCATAAGTTCCAGTACCAATGTTCGTCCAATATTGACTTACAGTAAGATTACTACTTGCTGACGCATTTGTAAAAATATCTCTGCTTGTAAAAACGGAACTTGTAATTGTAACAGGTGAACTTGCCGAAGTATTTGATGTCAGATTAATAGCGGTCAGATTACGATTGAAAATGGTTTGATCAATTGTACTTGCAATTGCACCTTGAGCAATATTTATAGCATTTGTTCCGTCTTCAATAAAAGTGTTTGTGTTACAAATAATCTTACCTCCACTTTGAACATATATTCCATCCCACATAGCACTGCAGCTGTATATGTGAGTCTTTTGAGAGAGTGTTAATGTTTTACCGCTTGTAACCTGAATATTAGAGGTTGTTGAAGCCATTTGAATGTTATTCGCATTAAATGTTGTGTTTTGGTTAATAGTAAAGGTCCCTGCTATGCTATAGTTTTGACCAACAACAGGCTGTCCTCCTGAACCAAAAACCGAACTAGCTGTCGCTCCATTTGGGATATTAATTGTAGTGATATTACATTGAGGATACAATACATTAACCGTTACAGAACCATTTAAAGCACCACACGTTGCACTTGTTGCAGTTACACTGTAAGTAGTTGTTTGTTGCGGTGTAGCTGTAGGACTAGCTCCAGTCGTAGTACTTAAACCTGTTGAAGGTGACCAACTATAAGTAAAACTTGAACTACCAGTTGCCCCGGCATTTAGAGTACTTGTATAGGTGTTAGGGTAACTTGGTGGAGTTAAAGTTGCCGGTGATGCAGTTGGTGCAATTGCAAATGCTGGTACTCCAGTAAATTTCATCACATTATATAATGTGCAATTATTTGTGGAGCAGCTCTGGCTTAAACCCGTAGATTGATCTGTGGCGCCTGCGTGAAAACTAACGCAACCCGAATTATACCATAAATTAGTAATAGTAATGTTAAGCCAATAATCACCGCTTGGTATTGTACAAGGAATTATAAATGTGCTAGTCAAAGGTCCTCCACTACTAGGAATAGGTCCGTTCCAATAACAGCCCGCACGAAAGGAAAATCCAGTTTGGTTAGGTGTAATGGGGATAACTGCACTTGTAATTGTGTTAACAAGATCATAATGTAAATCAAAATTAACATTTGTGCTTCCCATCCCACAATTATTACAATCTAGTGCTTGGTTGTATGTAGCTGTAATTGGAATGTTAATGGTAGTTCCCGGTTGAACACCAGCCTGTATTGGATTAAACGGGGAAGCGGCAAAACTGAGCCCAACGCTACCAGCTCCTTGTGCCCAGCCATAAATGGTAAGAAACGTAAATAGGATTATCAATGTCGAATTTCTGAATGATAAGATTTTTGTTTTCATATTGTTTAATGTTAAGATATTCTGTCGATTATAATTTTTATTTGCTTTGGGGTCAACAGAATTAGCCAACAAGCAAACCGAATTTACCTTTTTTATTCTAGGTTTATCGAGAGCCAAAGTATTTCATGAAAATCAACAAGTCAATAAGGTAAAACACCAAATATTTTCAATAGGTGTTTACACCTATTGAATGGGTGGTAGTAAGAAATTTCAAATTTATTTGGTTAAAGTTTCTGAATTATCATTGATAATAAATTATTATTGCAGAGAGTTTGCAAATTTTAATATTCAAACATTATAAAATGAAAAACAAAATTTCTATCGCAGTTGTTGACGACCAGTTCCTTTTTCGGCAAGGTCTCATAGCTTTAATAAATGACTTCAAAGAAATAAACGTACTGTTTGAGGCTTCTAATGGCGTAGAGCTTTTAGAGCAGTTGGAACAGCAACAGCCTGAAGTGATTTTATTAGATTTGGAAATGCCTTTAATGGATGGATCTGTGGCAGCAGCTAAAATAAAAAAGAAATATCCGAAGATCAAAATCATTATTCTAACAATGTATAAAGAAGATGGATTAATTCTTGATTTAATTGAAAGGGGAGTAAAGGGATTTTTAACAAAAGAGGCAGGAATTGAATTTGTGGTCGATGCCATTCATGGCGTGATGGAAAACGAATATTTTTTCAATGATAAAATCTCCATCACACTTATTAAGGAACTATCAAACACAAAGAAAATCAACCCTATATTTAAAACTACTCCTTTATCAGAAAAAGAAATAACTATTGTTCGATTGATTTGTAAACAATATACTAATAAGGAAATTGCGGATAAATTGTGTTTAAGCCCTAAAACCATTGACGTACACAGGGGAAGCATTCTTAAAAAGACATCCGCAAAAAATACAGCAGGAATTGTGATGTATGCTGTTAAAAATAATTTATTGAATTAAATCAATTATGCTTTTTGGTGGATTTCATGATCAGTTGGATTAGGGGAATTCCCAATACAGATTGTTAATAACCCTCTTATTTTTATTTTACTTAGGTAGCTGATTCCGCAGGCATATAGGACATACAAAGTGTATGTAAAAATGTATGTAAGCGAAAAAACAAACAACTAACTATTTATAAATTAAATAGTTAGTTGTTTTAAAAAACTCGCTATTGGCGGGACATTTTTATCCGGGTAAGTTTAAAGAACAAGTTATTCTTTCACCAATTTTTTTATTGTTGTTTTTCCATCAATAGTAACATTTACAAAATACATTCCTGCATTGTAATTGCTCATATCAACCGGTAATAACATCGCTCCTGATAATTTTCCATATTCTCTTTTCGCAACCAAAGTTCCGTCAATACTGTAAATAGCTACCTGAACAGTTGATTCTTTTTCGAGATTCAAAGTGATTGAAGCATTGGTAGATGCCGGATTTGGATAAATGTTTATTTGAGCATCAGGAGAAACAGTTTGTGTTATT
>JBBIUW010000293.1:0-4280 GCA_037440045.1 Sphingobacteriaceae bacterium | reverse complement strand
TTTCCTGCAAACACCTCCGTTGGAATATCCTTAATCGTATTATTGATAAACGCCGAAGGAACTGCTAAAATAATTACATCAGCATTAGTCAATGTATCTAATAAGTCAGAAGAGAGATGTAACTTATTTAAATCAAACTGCACTGAACTTAAATAACGTGGGTTATGCCCATGCTTATTCATATGTTCAATATCTGACTGATTTCTAAAATACCAACTAATTTTGCTGGCATTATTACTCAATATCTTCACAATGGCAGTTGCCCAACTTCCACTTCCTATAACTGCAATTCTTTTTCCGTTTGTCATTTTAAAATTTGTTTCCCGCGGATCTCAGGGATTTACGCAGATTAATTTATTTTTTCACCCAACAAATCTGCGCTCATCTGCGTAATCTGCGGGCAATAATATTTAAGTATAAACAATATCATCATCCTTCAATACATCCAATCCTTTTAAAGATTGATAAATGCGGGCTAATGTAATCACATCTTTTATACAATAGGTTTTTATTCGTTCTATATTTTTTTCTTCGTAATATACTTTTGCAATTTGGCTTCCATCAATATCATCTTTTGGAGAAGGAATACCGAATACATGTGCTAGTAAATTTAAAGACGTAAAGTTTTTAATATCTCCAAAGCGCCACATTTCCATCGTATCCAAATGTTTTACTTCCCATGGTTTCATGCCTTGCAATTGCAATAGTTTTGGTAATGGAATTCTATTCACTAACAAACGACGGCATAAAAAAGGGTAGTCAAATTCCTTTCCATTGTGAGCGCACAAAAAATGCTCTTTAGTATTAAAAAATTGTCCTAATAATTTAGAGAACTCTGTTAATATATCATGTTCATTATCTCCAGCAATTGTTTTGGTCCTAAATTTCCCTTCGCTCATAAAGCCTAAACCAATACAAACTACTTTTGCAAACTCAGCATAAATACCAGATTTAGCATATTGTTGCTCAGGCGTAATATCTTTGCTATACATCCATTTTTTATCCCATAATTCTTTTTCGGTTGCCGATAAAGACGTGTATTGATAATGTATTGGAGCAGTTTCAATATCAATAAATAAAATATTTTCTATTTTAATTGAATTCATTTTCTCTCAAATTTTTGAAATGTATAATCAAATTTATTTTTTTCGTCGGCTACATGTTTTTCCTCCCATACTAAATCAAATTTTGATTTATCAATTTCAGGAAAGTAAACATCACCATCGATTACTGTATGTACTAAAGTAATATAAATAGTATCAACCGAATCGATTGACTGCTTGTAAATTTCGCCACCTCCAATAATAAACACTTCTTTTTCAGAGTGTAATTTCACTAAAGCTTCATCAATACTTCCAACAACAGTTAAATCATATTGCCTATCTGCATTAAAAGCTTTATCTCTTGTAATTACTACATTTTGTCGACCAGGTAGCGTTCTACCAATCGACTGAAATGTTTTACGCCCCATTACCACGGGACAACCCATAGTGGTTGCTTTAAAGAATTTTAAATCAGCTGGTAAATGCCAAAGCAATTGATTGTCTTTGCCTATAGCGTGATTTAAAGAAGTGGCTACAATAATAGATACTTTCATATTAATAGGCTAAATCTTCAATAAAGAAAAAGAAAACAACTGCAGCAACCCAATCTCTTCTCACACCTTTACAATCACCAATTCTGCTTCCATTATAATAAATATCACCATCGTCTTCTATTTGTCCAATGCGGCTACCATTTTTATAAACATCCCCATCGCTTTCAATCTGTCCTACTCTACTTCCATTTTTATAAATATCACCATCCGATTCTATTTGGCCTACTCTGCTGCCATTAACATAAACATCTCCATCAGCTTCAATTTGCCCTTTTCTAGAACCTCCAATATACACGTCTCCATCTGACTCGATTTCACCTTTTTTACTTCCTTTAATATACAAGCTTTGTGCTGAAATAGTTGTACAGAAAAATCCTGCAATTAACATTAAGATTAGTCTTTTCATATTATTCATATTATTGTTTAACAAATTTTATTGGGAGGCTCCTTCCTATTTCATCTTCAATTTGAATTGTGTATAATCCAGGTGATAAGCCTGATATATTAATCTCATCATCATATACTCCTTTTAGTAGCAATACTCCATATGCATTTACGATTGAATAACTGAAATGGATAGATGAACTACTAATTTTTAAAAATATATGCGTTGGATTGGGATATAATCGCACATCAATATTATTTATCTTCTCATGTATATTTGCAAGATCGCAAGTAGAAAAATCTGTATGATAAATATATAAAGGTTCAAAAGGGCAATCTAAATAGCCTGTTTTTGTAAACTTATCTAAAAAACCAACACCTTCAATTAATTGAGTTTCAAAACCACTATTGCAATTAAAGTTGTATCTTTTATAATAAGTTCCACATATTAAAACACTATCTATTCCATTAACAATACTTCTAGGAATAGTTGAGGAAGTGTTTAAGTTCTCAAAAGCATAAGTATTTTTTAATGTATCACCAATATTTAAATTAAAATCATACCATAATGTATCTTTATTTAAACCTCCTGTAACATCTAAATAATATACTTTTTTTGCTGCTATATCATTTCTATAAGCGAATGAAAAAGTGCTTACACCAAATGGTGCAGGATTTGGAAAACTAGGATAGCCTGTATTATCAGCAACAGAAACTTTTTTATAAGTATAAGGTCCTACAACTGTATCTCCGAATACTGTATACTTTTTCCAAGAGTACATAGCTGTTAATCCTGGCCCTAAAGGACCTTGTTTTTGAACAATCCAACTGCCATAAGTTTGTGGAAAAGGTTTATAAGCACTAACCTGAGCAAACAAAGAATTGCAAACTATTAAAGCAATTATAAATAATATAAATGTTTTAATAGATTGCATAAATAATTTTGATATAAAATTAATCTCTGTATTTTACTTCAACATTATGAAGCTCAATAATTGGCTTTAAGAACTCTTCTAAATCATACACACATAACTGAGAAGCAGCATCACATAATGCTTTCTCTGGTTCAGGGTGTGTTTCAATAAACATTCCATCAATACCACTTGCTACACCAGCTCTTGCTAATACCGGTAAAAATTCACGAGCGCCACCTTTTTTATCAGAACTAGGAATACCATATTTACGCACACAATGTGTTACATCAAATACAACAGGGTAACCAATATTATTCATATGAAAAAACGCGCGAGGATCAACAATTAAATCATTGTATCCAAACACATAACCACGTTCAGTTATGTTATCTGGTGCTAAAAACTGACCATGTTTAATATTAATTACTCGACCTGTTTTTGCAGAAGCTTCTAATAAAGAAGATTGCATACATAAATAAGCAGGAATTTGTAATACATCACAAATTTCGCCAGCTGCAGCTGCCTGATCGTGCGAGTGAATATCTGTTAATACAGGGAAACCAAATTGAGCTTTGATTTTACCTAATAACTCACAGCCTTTAATTAATCCAGGACCTTTATAGTAACTTAAACTACTACGATTATCTTTAGTGAAAGATGATTTGTAAATAATTTTAATTTTTAAACGCTCCTGAACTTCTCTCAACATTTCTGCTGTTTTCATCATGATAGATTCTTCTTCTATCACACATGGTCCTGAAATCAAGAATAAATCCTTAGTACCACACTCTATATCTCCTACTTTTACTATTTTTTTTGTCATTTTATTTTTTGTTTAAATTTATGTCACTTCGAGTGCGAAGCGTATCGAGAAGTGATAATTAGTTCTCGACTTCTCCCGATAACTATCGGGACGAACTGATAATTTTTATAATCTTCTAAATAAACCTTTGATATAATCCATGGTAGCAATTTCCTTATAATTATCACCAAATGCGTGATTCCACATAAATGGTAAATTATAAGACACTTGTGCCATTGCTGTGATTTGTTCTTCGGTCCAATCTTTACTTAAGTTTTGCGGTAACTGAATGTTATGCTTTTCAATCATTTGCATAAACTCGCTATGGCCTTTTAAATAAATATCACCTAAGTGTTGGAAAATTAAACAGTTTGCGTAACAGTGACGAGTTCCTAAAACCATTGATAACCCATAACTTAAAGCATGACATACACCAACTTCGCTATATGTTAAACTTAAACCTCCCATTAAGGAAGCCACCATTAGTTTATCATCATTCTCAGGAGTACGACCTGCATTTGGTCCTAAATACACTTCTCTGCAAAGTTTCAAGGATTGTTCTCCGTATGCTAAACTAAAGGCA